>CAJGDQ010000007.1 GCA_904502215.1 Clostridiaceae bacterium | reverse complement strand
CGATACTTTAAGTTATTATGAGCATAACCGAAACGAGAGAAGCTCTCACGGAACAGGCGATGTTTATGCCTCGGCATTTGTTGGAGCTCTTATGAATGACAAAAGCCTTTTCGATTCGGCCAAAATCGCCGCCGATTACACCCTTAAGTGCATTGAAAACACAGTTGGCGATGATAGTCATTGGTATGGCGTTAAATTTGAAACCGCTCTTTGCCATTTAATAGAAAGATTAAAATAAAATCGGGTTTATCCCGATTTTATTTTTTTGCATATAATGTGTTAAAGGAGAATGTTATATGGAATACACCTTAAAGCATATTAACTGCGAAAACGATTTAAAACAATATGAAGGCTTTTTAAAAAGTGAAAACAAAACCTATAATTTAAAAGAATATCTTGAAAAGCATAAAGGAAAATTGGCAAGGGTTACACTTTGTTGCGAAAAATCAGATTGCAAAACCGGTTATATAATGGATATTGGTAGCTCATTCGTTGTTCTAAAGCCTCCCTTTGAGTGCAAGAGCCTTGCGATTCCTTATGAAAATATCAAATTTATAACTATCATACACAACAGCTCCCAAAAAAGAAAAGGCTAAAATCCATTAGGATTTTAGCCTTTAAATTTATTCTCCCTCAGGGAAGTTGAAAGCTCCATCTTTATTTATTTCGGGCTTTTCTTCAATAGCTTTATAACTTGATTCGCCGATATTTGCGCTAAGCTTCGCTTCAACAGTTTTAACAGTTCCGCTGTTAGTTGCAATAGTAACAGTTATTTTATCCCCTGCTCTGCTGTTTTCGATGATATCGAGAACTATATTATCATTTGTTATCTCAATACCGTTTATATGGGTTATAATATCGCCCTTTTCAGCCTTGCCGTAAAGACCGCTATCCTCGGATACCGAATCAATTAAGATGCCCTTATAATCATAGCCATTCATTTCAGCAGTTATAGAATCAATAGTCGCATAGGTAATACCAAGCTTTGCTCTCGATACAACCTTGCCGTTACTTATAAGCTCATCAACAATTCTTTTCATAGTTGTTGTTGGAATTGCATAGCCAACTGCATCATATTCAACACTTGCAAGCTTTGAAGATGTAACACCAATTACCTGACCGAACATATTAACAAGTGCGCCTCCCGAGCTTCCCGGATTTATTGCGCTATCGGTTTGAATGAGGCGAGAAGAATAATTTGAGGTTGTTTGAACTCTTCTGTTAACCGCCGAAACAATGCCCCTTGTAATACTTGAGGCATCGGTGGCATCATTTGGTCGGCCTATTGCAACAACATGCTCACCATAGAACAAATCATCCGAATTTCCGAACTTTGCAGGGGTAAGACTTGCTCCCTTAACCTTCAAAACCGCAAGGTCGCTAACTGTATCGCCTGCAACATATTCGGCATCGTATTCCTTGCCATCATAGGTATAAATTTTGAACTTAGCTGCTGCAATATCAGAGTAGATATGGTCATTAGTAACGATATAACCTTCCTTAGAAAAAACTATTCCACTGGCTTGACTAGCCTTTCTTGAAGTATTATAAGCAACAATACCAACAATAGATTTATTAACCTCTTCATAAACCTCGGCCTCGGTCATTTCATCGGTATCACTAGGTTTTGCAGCAAGATTAACCTCAACCTTAGGGTGAGAGATTTTAACGCTGTTTCTACCCAGCAAATAACCTGTAAGGCAGGTTCCTGTTAAAAGGATAACGGCCGCCAAAATCAGAGCAAAAAGCTTAAGGCCTCGGCTCATAGGCTTATAATCCTCAATCGGTTTAACCTCGGTATAGTTAACAGGATTATAAATTGGCTCAAAGTCTTTTTCCTCAGCATTTGGCGAAACCTCTTGCTCATCCTCTTCTTCGGGCAAATTATTATTTAAAAATTCATCCATTTTTCTTTCTCCTTCTAAGGCAAAACAATCTTAAAGATTGTAAATTCATTTTCCTTGCTCGAAACCGAAACAGAGCCCAAATGGGCAGCTATAACAGTTTTAACTATATAAAGACCTATTCCCGTGCTGTTTTTTGAAGCAGCCCGAGATTTATCAACCTTATAAAATCTTTCAAATATAAATGGTAAATCCTTTTCAGGTATACCGCTTCCTGTATTACTTAGAGTGAAAACGGTTTTATTGTTTTCTCTTTTTAACATAAAACTAATTTCACCGCCATCATCACTAAATTTAATGGCATTATCAACAAGATTATATACCGCTTGATATATCAAATCTCTATCAGCTTTAACCGATATACTCTCGGTTTCATCAAGACCTTTAATTTCAAGCTTTTTACCCTCTATCCTTTGTTCCTGACTAATAACAACCGAAATCAACAGCTCTCTTAAATCAAAAACCTCAGGTTTAAGATTAAATTCACCCGACTCGAGCTTTGCCATACTAAGCATTGCTTCAACAAGTCTTGAAAGCCTTTTAACCTCATCTGATACAATACCAAGATAATAATCCTGTTTTTCAGGCTCGATAGTTCCGTCTAAAATACCGTCAATAAATCCGCCTATCGTTGTCATCGGGGTTTTAAGCTCATGCGAAACATTAGCAACAAAGCTTTTTCTCATTCCCTCAAGCTGAGCTAAAGAATTGGTCATCATATTAAAGGAAGTTGCCAATTCGCCGATTTCATCATCGCTTGTAACCGGTATTCTTTTAGAAAAATCCCCCTTAGCCATAGCCCTTGAAGCGTTAGACATAAGTTTAAGCGGTTTTGTTAACCTATATGTCATAGCATATATCGCAAAAAACATTGCAAGCAAGGGAATTATCGCCGAAAACATAAAAATACGGGTTACTGCCGTTAACAAACTTCCAACCTTTGATACGGGTGCAGTTACATAAAGAGTTCCAACAACAATTCCTTCATCATAAATACTTTCAACAGTTATATAATGAGGTCTTTCATAAATACCAAGGGTGCTCAAATGTATATCAGTATCGTTTTTAGATATTATAGCCGATGAATGAAGACAACTTTTGTTTTCCTGCCAATCCTCGCAACCGCAAGCTATAACCTTACTCGAATCATCAGCAATAAAAACCTCAGCCTCACCAACACTTGAAACAAGGTTTAAAATTTCATTCAAATTTTCCTTATTTTCAGAAGTATCTATATATTCCATAACCTCTTCTTTGGCCGTTTCAAGCGTTGCCTGCTTTTGCTTGGAAATATATCCGTTAAGAACAAAAGAAAGAATCATCATAAGAAAGGCAAGGCTGAAAACAATTATCAAAGCATTGGTGAAAAAATATTTCTTAAATAGTTTTAATTTCAAACTTATAGCCAACTCCCCAAACAGTTTTAAGCGACCATTCATCCGAAACATTTTCAAGTTTTTCCCTAAGGCGCTTAACGTGAACATCAACCGTTCTTGAATCGCCGTAATAATCAAAGCCCCAAACCTCATCAAGAAGCTGGTCTCTGGTATAAACTCTGTTTGGATTGCTTGCGAGATGATAGATTAACTCCAACTCCTTTGGCGGAGTATCTATACGCTTGGAATCAACAACCAATTCGTAATTAGTGAGATTTATGCGAAGCTTATCGTAACGCACCTCTTCAACCTGGTTTTGTTTATCGTTATCATTACTTCTTCTGAGCACAGCTTTAATTCTTGCTATTACCTCTTTAGTATCAAAGGGTTTGGTAACATAATCATCCGCACCAAGCTCAAGCCCTAAAATCTTATCAAAGGTTTCACCCTTTGCAGTTAGCATAATAATCGGAACTTCGCTTGATTTCCTTATCTGCCTGCAAACCTGCCAGCCATCAAGAAGAGGAAGCATTATATCAAGCAAAACAAGGTCGGGTGAATATTTTAAAGCATAGTCAACCGCCGTTTTGCCATCATTAGCAACTAAGGCTTCAAATCCATCCTTTTCTAAATAAAGGCGCAAAAGCTCGCATATATTAACATCATCATCAACAATGAGAATTTTATGTTGCATACTTATCCCCTCTTTCCTAAGATGATATTACTATAATAATATTACAAAATTATGAATAATTGCAATATATTTTTTAAAAAAAGAACCGCCTTTTAAAAAGGCGGTCTAAGTTTCAGGGGTTATTCAGCAGCTTCTTCTGCGTTTTCCTGCTCCTTCATCTTGGCAAAGCACTCACTGCAGTATACCGGACGGTCATCACGTGGAACAAACGGAACGGTTGCAACACCGCCGCAAGCAGCGCATACTGCCTCATGCATCTCCCTTGGAGCTCTTCCCGCATTCTTGCGCTTATCACGGCAAGGTTTACAGCGCTGCGGTTCATTTACAAAGCCTTTGGATTCATAGAATTCCTGCTCTCTTGCAGTAAATACGAATTCTTCTCCGCATTCTTTGCAAACTAAGGTCTTGTCTTCAAACATCTCTTTTACCTCTCTTGGTTGTTTTTAATTTTTGCCCCTCGGGCTATATAAATAAACGGCCGAGCCGATATTTATCGCTTTAATTTCTTTCTTATACGCGAAAGTGCATTTTCAACCGATTTTTCGGAAATTTCAAGTTTCTTTGCTATATCTGAATACTTTTCTCCTGCAAGATAGTGCTGAAGCACATCATATTCAAGAGCTGAAAGTTCTAATTTAATGGTATCGGCAAGGGCTTTGTAATCCTCACGGTCGAAGAAAATCTTTTCGGGGCTATTTGAATCAATAATATCCAAATCATCGATGGAAGATAGAAGCTCGTCCGGAATGTTTTTTTGGCTATTATGGCTCTTAAGAACACCCAACACTCCCCTTTTTATACAAAGAGAGGCAAAGGTTTTAAAGGAAGCCTTTGAAGAATCAAAATCTTTAAGAGCGGAATATAAAGCCAGGGTTGCTGATGAAATAGCATCCTCATAACACTTTTCGGGACAATATTTTTTTGCATAATAAAAGATAACTGGATAATAACGCTCAATAATAACCTGAAGCATATCGTGGTTACCATTGTTATAAAGTTCTATCACCTGGTCATCTGACAAATTTTTGTAATTTTCGACAAAACTTATTCTCATCGAGTCTCCAAATCGGTATTAATAGACAACTATATGCTTTATAGTATCGCATATTTGCATAAAAGTCAAGTTTTTTTTGAAAATTTGTATACTAATATACCAATATTCAAGAAAAAGACCTATGCATTGTAGCATAGGTCTTTTTTAGTGCCCCTAAACGATTTAATTTTCGGGGGCGGGTCATTTAATCAACTCAATTAAAGAAACTGCTATTCCCTCTTTTAAAACCTCAATGTGAATATGGGGTTTATCATCGCACTCCGATGGCACTGTTCCGGATAATCCTATAATATCTCCAACACTAACCTTATCCCCCGCTTTAACCTTAACATCCTTTAAGGCGGAATATTTAACCCTTATATTTCCTGAGTGGTCAATAGTAACAGTTGTGCCAAAATCGGCTGTTTCATCAATAGCCGCAACCTTTCCATCCGAAACTGATGATACCGCCGTTGACTCTTTGCAGGCAATATCAATACCTGTATGAAGACGCATATCCGAATAGGTTTTTGAAAACTGAAGATTTGTTCTGCTGAAATCCTTTATAATCTCTCCCTCAACAGGCATCGTAAAGGTTAATGGCTTTTCTATTTGCACTTCACTTTGAACATAAGGCTCGCTTTCAACCTTTTCGGCAGTTTGTTGCTGAGGTTCTTCCTCACTTTCAGTATATGATGGAGTTTCGTCCTGATATTCTATTTTTGAAGGTGTTTCCTCAGGAACACTCTCAACAGAATTATCATTAAAATTCGAAACTGCAAACCAAGAAGCAGTGCCTAATATTGCCAAGCAGCAAGCAACAACAATATAAAATTTGCTGCCCTTAAATTTTCTTTTTGAATAATTTTCGCTGTATTTCAAAAATATCATTCCTTTCTTGTCCTGTTTTTATTATTGACTGAATTTAAAACTCTATACTGTTTTTAAAATTAAAAAATAGTTCATAAAAAATATAAATTCTCGAAAAATTTTCATTATATTATAATGTTACACCTTAAAGGAAGCCGCATCCTTTAGGTGCAATTTCTCAAAAGAGAAATTTTCTCCTCAAACCCCTTAAAGTGAAAAGGAACTGCTTTTGCAGTTCCTTTTTGCTTTTTCACCCCTTGTCTTTTTCACACATATAATGATAAAGAAAAAACTGTTTGATTAATTTGAGCTAAATACGGCAAGAATATAATCAAATGATTGTGTGAGAGTGTGAAACAATAATGAATATAAAACGTGGAGAAATATATTATGCCGATTTAAGCCCCGTTATAGGCTCGGAGCAGGGCGGAATAAGGCCTGTTCTTATAATTCAAAACGATGTTGGAAATAAATATAGCCCAACCGTTATCGCCGCCGCTATTACCAGCCAAAAGGATAAAACAAAGCTTCCAACTCATATTTCGGTTGAAGCCAATGGCTCGGGGCTTGCAAAGGATTCCATAGTTTTGCTCGAACAGGTTAGAACCATTGATAAGCAAAGGCTAAAGGAGAAAATGGGATGCCTTGATAACAACTCAATGGTTATGGTTGATAGGGCGCTTAGCGTTAGCTTTGGATTAAATTAAAGACCGCTTCGGCGGTCTTTTCTTATGCATATTTTTTTCGAAAATTCAAGTGAATTTTGTCGATGGGAAAAAAATTTTATTAGTTTATTAGAAGGGTTTAAAGGTAATAATTCTAATGAAAAACAGGAGGGAAAAATATGTATAACAACAAGGTCTTTATTTGCGGAGTTGACACCTCCAAATTACCGCTTTTAAAGGAAAGCGAAAAGGAAAAGCTTCTCAAAAAGGTTAAAGAGGGCAATAATAATGCCCGAGAAGAGCTCATAAACGGCAACCTTCGTTTAGTGCTAAGCGTTATTCAGCGTTTTACCAGCCGAGGCGAAAACCTCGATGATTTATTTCAGGTTGGATGCATTGGTCTTATAAAATCTATTGATAATTTTGATGTTACTCAAAATGTTCGCTTTTCAACCTATGCAGTTCCTATGATTATAGGTGAAATCAGAAGATATCTCAGAGATAACAATTCAATAAGGGTTAGCCGTTCTATTAAGGATACAGCTTATAAAGCTATGCAGGTTAAAGAACGAATTATGAAAGAACGACAAGAAGAGCCAACCGTTAGCGAAATTGCCAAGGAGTTGGGACTTGAAACTAGTGAGGTGGTTATAGCGCTAGAGAGCATTGTTAGTCCTATGTCCCTCTATGACCCTGTATATTCGGATGGCGGAGATACTATTTTCGTTCTCGACCAAATAGGCGATAATAATGATGATATTAATTGGCTGAGCGAAATAGCGCTTAAGGAATCAATAAAGAACTTAAACGATAGAGAAAAGCATATTTTAACCCTTAGATTTATGCAAGGCAAAACCCAAATGGAAGTATCAAAGGAGATTGGAATTTCGCAAGCTCAGGTATCCCGCCTTGAAAAGGGAGCACTCGATAAAATTAAATCATAAAAAGGAAAGTCGGAATCAACCCGACTTTCTTTTTTTACTTATGAAATTATAAATTAACCAACCGATACCGCTTATTGCAGCTGTTACAGCGAAAACCCATACCGCCCTTATATAATCGGCAGTTCCGAGCGCTCCGCCGCCTAAGGTTGAGGTTATGATGCTTGGCAAACGGGCTATTGAAGCCAATATAAAAAATAACGAAAATTTAATATCAATAAGCGGCACAAAATAGGTTATTAAGTCCTTCGGTGTGCCCGGCAGGAAAAATACGATAAAAACCAAAAAATTTCGGCTTTTCTTATTTCTTAAAAATCTTAGAGATTTTATCTTTTCTCGGCTGAAAAACACCTCAACCAAACGAATACCAAATTTTTTAACAAGCAAAAAAACTGCTAAACTACCGAGTGTTATTCCAATAACGCAAAGAATAGTTCCCTCAATGGCTCCAAAAGCATACCCTGCCCCGATTTCCAAAGGCTCACCGGGTATAAAAGCAATAACAACCTGAAAAGCGGTCATCAAAACAAAGGCAATTTTTCCGAAAAATCCCTTATCCTCAACCCAAAGCCTAAACTTTTCGGGCTCGGAGAAAAACTTCATCATTGGTCCGCCTATAAAAACGGTTACAAGGGCAAAAAACACACCCACCAACAAAAAGGCAGTTACACTAATGATTTTTATTTGCTTTTGGGTTAAATTTTCCTTCTCAATCCTCATCTAAGCTTTCTTTAACATCCCTTTTAAAAGTTTCCCAGGCATCCTCATTTTCAACATAGTATTTAGGACATATCTTACCTGTAATATCATAATGCCTTATAATATCATTTTCGTCAAGAGAAAATTTATCGCAAAGGAAAGAAACAAGCTTTATAAGAGAGTTATATGTTTCATCATTGAATTTTCCCGAACTATCGGGATGGCAAACCTCTATCGAAATGCTATCCTTATTTTTGCTATTGCTTGCGGCAGAACGCTCATAAAGAGGCACACACTGAACTATCTCTCCCTCTAACCCCACAACGAAATGAGAACTAACCCCTGTTGTTACCTTATCGAAATAGTTTCGGTTGTTAATAGCTGAGGTCTCGGGATTTCCAACATAGTGAATAACAATATTTTTAATATCCGAAAGGTATCTGCCTGTCCTTGCAGTTGAGTGCTTATGAATAAGCTCTATATCTATCCATTCGGGCATTTCGGTTTCTTTTGCAATCTTAACATTTTTAGAAAGATTTAAGCCATAAGGCCAAGGCACAAAACCATTATCCCGCTGACCGCCACCCAAATATCCAAATAACGAAACAACCGTTGTTATAAGCAAAGTGGTAAGCGAAATAATTAAAACCGCTAAAATTATTCTTCTGGCAACAATTTTTCTTCTTCGCTTTTTTCTTCTTTTATAATACTCTGCCCTTGCTTCTTCTATCACTTTAAATCTCCTTAAATTCTATCCTAACCTTAAACAAATCTCCATCAACAAATATTTCGAGTTTTCCGTTTTGAAGCTCAACCAAGCTTTTGGCAATAGAAAGTCCCAAACCGCTACCCTCAGTGTTGCGGGAACTATCACCCCTAACAAAACGCTCGCAAAGCTCGGCATCAACATCTAATTGATACTTAGAAATATTTCTAAAGGTTATAACCGCCTTGCCGTTTTTAGAGGCTATATCAAGATAAACCCTTGTTCCATTTTGGGCATATTTGCAAATATTGCTCATAAGATTTTCGAAAACCCGCCATAAATGTTTACCATCGGCTAATATTTTAACATTTTCCTTTTCAGCTCTTAAAACAGGGATTAGCTTCTCGCTTTTGAGTTTATCCTCAAACTCTCCTAGTGTTTGAGAAAGCAATACCGAAACATCCAAAACCTCTAAATTAACCGAAAGATTTCCTGTTGAAGCCTTTGATGCCTCAACCAAATCCTCAACCAATTTTTTAAGCTTGCCCGACTGTCTATCAAGCACCTCTATATATTCCTTAGCATTTTCACTTTCTATATCTTCTTTTTTGAGCAAATCAACATAATTAATAATTGAGGTTATAGGAGTTTTAATATCGTGAGAAACATTGGTTATAAGCTCAGTTTTAAAACGCTCACTCTTCATTTTTTCCTCAATAGCAGTTTGAAGTCCCTGATTGATATTATTAAGGCTTTGGCTAAAATCCTTAAAATCCCCGAACATATTTGTGGTGTCTATTTTATATTCTAAATCTCCCGAAGCGATTTTCTCGCCTCCAACCTTAATTTTTTGAAGAGTGAATGCAAGATATAAAACGGCTAAAACCGCCAAAATATTAACTGCTATCAAGCCAAAAAGCAAAAAGCCCCAGTCATGAGCCCAATAGGTGTTAAGAACAAAAACAACTGCAAAGAACTCCAAAGTTAAAAGAACAATAAGACCTATAATGGTTTTCTTGATTGTTGGCAAACAAGAAATAAGGTATTTAAACATTTTGAAACCTTTTTTAGTAGCTTTCCAAAATATTTTCAAAAGGCGCAAAATAATGGTGTTTTTAAGGAGTCCGCCAATTTTCATTCGGGTTGCAAAGCTCATTGTATAACCAAGACCCAGGAAATAATCTATTGTTCCTATAACAAATATAAATAAAACTCTTGAAGCTAAATTATAAGCCGCATCAACACCTATAACACTGCAAACTGCCGCCGCAATTATAAATGCCGTATAAACATCAAAAGGCAGCTTATCGATAGCGTTAAGCTTTATTTCACCATCCTTATGCCCTGCCGAACAAAATAGGAAGCAATGCACCGCTATCGCTAAAATAAGAGATATAAGCATTATTGCAACCATAGAATAGCGAAGATTATATCCTATCTTAACAATTTTTGAAACAACCGAAAACAAATCGTTTTTGGTCATTTTCTTAGCAACATAAAGTTCAATATTGTAGCTGGTTCTTATCTCAAAACCATCATCAAAATAGGTTATTTTATCTGATTTTTCATTAAACTCAACATCAGCTTCATAACTAAACCACTGAGAAAATAACATTTCTTCACTTGCTGAAACGATATACTCTTCCCCGCTATAATTAGATGCAATTACATCGCCTGTTATAGTGTTTGTAACAACAAAATAAACATTCTTATCCGCATAATATCCGTTAAGGTCAGTTCCCCTATGCATAAGAGAATCTATATAATATATTTCGCTTTTTGCCATATCAGTTAGTATCTCTTTTTCAACCGTTGGCTCGTTGCTGAAATAAAACTTATAATATCCCATAACACCCGTAAAAACTGCCGAAAAAACAAAGCTCAAAACGGTTATATAGGCTAATATAACCGCAACTATTTTAGCGATAAGATTTTCCCTAAGTTTTGCCATTTTCAAACTCCCTTTTCCATTTTATAGCCGTGTGCCCAAACAACCTTTAAGTATCTCGGCTCAGCAGGATTGATTTCTATTTTTTCTCTAAGGTGCCTTATATGAACTGCAACGGTGCTCTCGGCTCCAAATGCCTCATCATTCCATACTTTTCTATAAATTTCTTTCGGAGATAAAACCGCTCCCGCATTTTGCATTAGAAGCTTTAATATTTCAAACTCGGTTGGGGTTAAGTTGACCTCTTCCCCATCAACCAAAACCTTTTTCTCGCTGTCATTAAGCTCAATATTTCCGATAACATAGTCATTTCGAGTTGTTATATTTCCTCCCAACTGCATATATCTTCTAAGCTGAGAGCGAACCCTGGCTATAACCTCAACGGGATTAAAAGGCTTAGTTATATAATCATCTGCACCAACATTAAGACCTAAGATTTTATCGGTATCCTCGCCTTTTGCGGTTAAAAGGATAACGGGGATGTTAGAACTTTCCCTTAACCTTGCTATTGCCGAAATACCATCAAGAACAGGCATCATAATATCCATAAGCAAAAGATGAATTTCGTTTTTTTCTATAATTTCAAGGGCTTCTTCTCCGTTATAAGCAGATATCGTTTCATAGCCCTCTGCCTCTAAATAAATTTTAAGGGCTGAAACTATATCCCTCTCATCATCGCAAATAAGTATTTTATACATCCTTAACTCCTGCCTTTGATATTATTATATAAAAAATAATTTTAAGAAAAAATATCCTAAATTATTAAGATTTCTTTAAGATTGAAAATTTAGAAGATATATGCTAAAATAATTATACAATATATGTTTTGGAGTTGCAATTATGAAACTTGAAGTGTTGCAAAGCTGTCCACCTATTATTAGGGATTTTCTTACTTACAATGAAACCATTAAAGGCAAATCCTCCCGCTCGGTTGAGGGGTATTTTATTGATTTGCAAACCTTTTTCCGCTATCTTTTGCTAATTAGAGGAAAAACCGATAAAACTAAGGAATTTGAGGAAATTGATATTTCCTCGGTTGATATTGAGCTTATTAAAAGTGTCACTATTTCCGACCTTTATTCCTTTCTTGTTTTTTGCAAAAATGAGCGTGGCAATAACACTGCAACAAGAGCAAGAAAAACCTCAACCCTTAGAATTTTCTTTAAGTATCTTTCCTCTCAAACACATCAAATTGAAAACAACCCAGCTTTAATGCTCGAATCTCCAAAGGTTAAGCAAAGTCTTCCAAAGCATTTAACCCTTGAGGATTCCTTAGAGCTTTTAAACTCGGTTGATGGCCCTAATAAACAAAGAGATTACTGCATTTTAACCCTCTTTTTAAACTGCGGTTTGCGACTTGCTGAGCTTTGCTCTTTAAATCTTCAGGATATTTCGTCTGACGGCACTATAACTGTTACAGGTAAAGGTAATAAAGAAAGAATGGTGTATCTAAATACCGCCTGCAAAACCGCTATCGAGGAATATCTTGCCGTTAGACCAAATGATGGTATCCCAATTACCGAAAGAAACGCCCTTTTTATCAGCCGAAATCACAGGCGAATCAGTCCTAAAACAGTTCAGCATATCGTTAAAACCTATCTTGCAAAATCGGGGCTCGGCGATATGGGATATTCAACCCACAAACTGCGCCACACCGCCGCAACACTTATGTATCAGCACGGAGATGTTGATATAAGGGTTTTAAAGGATATTTTAGGCCACGCTAATCTTGGCACAACCCAAATTTACACCCATGTTTCTGATAAACAAATCAAGCAAGCAGTTGATTCCAATCCCCTTTCAAATGTTAAAGCAAAAAAATAGACTTTTGCTCTTGAAATAATATAAAATTATGTTAAAATAAATATAATAATTTAAAATTTAAGGAGAAATTAAAATGAAAAAAGAAGTTTTAGTTGAAATTTCAGCCCGCCATGTTCACGTTTCTAAAAAGGACCTCGAAATCCTTTTCGGAGAGGGCTATGAGCTTACCAATAAAAAAGACCTTTCTCAGCCCGGTCAATTTGCTTGTGAGGAAAAGCTCACAATCGTTGGCCCCAAGGCTTCCTTAAAGGCTTCTATCTTAGGCCCTGTTCGTCCTGATACTCAGGTTGAGCTTTCTTTAACCGATGCTCGTTCTATCGGCGTTGTGGCTCCTATTAGAGAGTCGGGCGATATTAAGGGCACCGGCGCCTGCAAGCTCGTAGGTCCCAAGGGAGAGGTTGAGATTTCTGAGGGTGTTATCGCTGCTAAGCGTCATATCCATATGACCGTTGCCGATGCTGAGAAATATGGCATCACCGATAAGCAAATCGTATCGGTTAAAATCCCCACCGCTGACAGAGCTTTAGTTTTCGGCGATGTTGTAGCTCGTGTTAGCGATAGCTATGCTCTTGCTATGCATATCGATACCGATGAGGCAAACGCTGCTTGCGTTCCCGGTAGCTGTATTGGTGAGATAATTGACTAATAAAGCAGGACTTTATTTACATATTCCCTTTTGCGAAAAAAAGTGTAGATATTGCGATTTTTATTCCTCTTTTGTAACCGAGGAACTTTTGGATGAATATTCATCCAAACTTTTAGATGCAATAAAAAAATGGGGCGGTTCTTTTAACCGCCCCATTGATACTATATATTTAGGCGGCGGCACTCCCTCTTTGTTGAAACAGAGGCTCATGTCTATTATTAATACCGCAAAAACTGCCTTTGAGGTTTCAAATCATTGCGAAATAACCCTTGAAATAAATCCCGAGGGTGATACCCAAAGCATTTTGCAGTATGCAAAGGAAGCAGGGGTTAACCGCCTTTCTATCGGTATGCAAAGCGGAAATGATGAAGAACTTGAAGTGCTTGGGAGGAGGCATACTGTTTCAGATACAGTTAATGCCGTTCAAACCGCCAGAAAATTAGGGTTCAATAATATCTCCCTTGATTTAATGCTTGGTCTTCCAAATTCCAATTTAGAAAGCCTTGAGAAAAGCTTAGAGGTTTTATGTAAACTAAACCCCGAGCATATCTCGGCATATATTCTAAAAATTGAGGAAAACACCGCATTTTTCAAAATGCAAGATAAACTTAATCTTCCTGATGACGATGCAATTGCCGAACAATATCTCTTTGTTTGCCAATACCTTGAGAATAAAGGCTATGAGCATTATGAAATTTCAAATTTTTGCAAAAAAGAAATGATAAGTCGCCATAACCTTAAATATTGGCAAGGCGATGAGTATTTAGGCATTGGTCCTGCCGCTCATTCCTTTATTGATGGAAAAAGATATTTTTATCCCCGCTCGCTTAAAGATTTTCTAAATGGAAATGAACCCATAAAAGATGGTTGCGGCGGCGGCGAGGAAGAATATATAATGCTATCCTTAAGGCTTAAAAAAGGCTTATCGCCAAGTGAATATAAAAATAAATTCGGCAAAGAATTATCTTGTGATTTCATATCAAAATGCAAAGCATTTGAAAAAGCAGGTCTTATGTCGGCAAAGGATAATATATCTTTAACCGATAAAGGAATGCTTGTTTCAAATTCCATAATAACCGAACTTTTGGAGTGTTTATAATGAAAACCTTAAAAATTCACCTTATAAGACACGGCGCCACAGATGCCAACTTTAAAGGTCAATATATCGGTTCTAAAACCGACTTACCTCTCTCCCCTGAGGGACTAAATGAGCTAAGACTTTTAAAGGATAATATGGATTATCCCGAGGTTGAAAGGGTTTATTCAAGCCCTTTACTTAGATGCCGCCAAACAGGTGCAGTTCTTTATCCCGATAAGGAAATCATAAAGGTTGAAAACCTTAAAGAATATGATTTTGGAACATTTGAGGGAAAAACTGCCGCCGAGCTTGAAGGCAACCCTGACTTTTTGGATTGGGTTTCGGGTAAAATCCCTGCCCCTGAAGGAGAAGATAACTCCGATTTTATCAAAAGACTTTGCATTGGTCTTAATCAAATTGTTATGGATATGCTTGAAAGCAACACAACAAATTCAGCAGTTATTATGCATGGCGGCGCAATGATGATGCTTCTGGGAGCTACTGCAGTTCCAAGGCATAAGCCTGTTGAATGGACCGCCGATAACGGCAGAGGCTATTCCCTTTTAATAACCCCTTCCCTTTACCATAAAAGCGGTATAGTTGAGGTATTTGATATAGTATAAAAAAACGGCGATTACTCGCCGTTTTTTTGTTCTAACCATAAATATAATCTTTCATAAACTCATAGCATTCGTTTTCGATTTTTATTGCAGTTTCTTTGTTTTTAGCACTTATAGAAAAGTATAGTTTGATTTTAGGCTCTGTGCCCGAAGGTCTTACAACAACCGAAGAATTACCTTCCAAAATAAATTTAATAACATTGGATTTCGGAAGACCGTTTAATCCTTTATTATAATCCAAAATTTCTATTACTTTTCTATTTGCAATAGCCTCTAATCCCTCTTTAAAGCTTTGCATTATTTTTTGCATTTTATTAAATCCACTTTCACCCTCAAATTCAAGAGAATGAAGAGTATTTAGGCAATAGCCAAATTCGGAATATATTTCACTTAATTTATCCAAAAGCGAAATTCCTTTCGATTTATAAAAAGCAAACATTTCGCATATAAGAAGCGAGGCATTTACTGCATCCTTATCCCTAACATAAGAACCGCTTAAATATCCATAGCTTTCTTCAAATCCGAATATATATGAGTCTTCCGCCCCGTTTTCTTGGAGCAAACCAATTTGTTCACCGATGAATTTAAAACCTGTTAAAACATCAATCGTTTTAACACCATATTTATCGGCAATTTTTTTGGCCATATCAATAGTAACTATTGTTTTAACCATCACAGGATTATTTGGCATCCTGTTATACTCAATTCTTCTGGAGCAAATATAATCGAGCAAAAGTATACCGGTTTCATTTCCGGTTAAAAGAACAAATTCTCCTCCAACATCCTTAACAGCAATACCAACTCTATCGCAATCGGGGTCGGTTGCAAGCAATAAATCAGCATTATACCTTTTGGCATATTCAATTCCCAAACTCATTGCCTCTTTAATCTCGGGATTAGGATATGAACAGGTTGGGAAATTGCCATCAGGATTTCTTTGCTCTTCTACTACCGTAACATTAGTAAAACCGCTCTCCTTTAAAGCCCTTAAAACCGGCTTTAATCCTGTGCCGTTAAGGGGAGAATAAATAATTGAAACGTTTTTATCAATTTTCTCGCCAAATAAAACCGATTGATTTTTAACTTCTTCTATAAAGTTAGTGTAAACACTATCATCAATGTATTTTATCGCACCGGAGTTTACAGCATTATCAAAATCCGCATATTTCACACCGTTGAAAATATCAACATTTGAAATTTCAGAATAAATCTCTTCTGCAGCTTCGGTTGTGATTTGACAACCATCATTGCCATAAACCTTATAGCCGTTATATTTTGCAGGGTTATGAGATGCCGTAACCATTATACCTGCAGCACATTTCAACTCTCTAACAGCGAATGAAAGACAAGGTGTTGGCATTAATTCTTTATAAATAAAAACTTCAATTCCGTTGGCAACAAAAACCGAAGAAGCAGTTTTGGCAAACAAGTCCGACTTGATTCTGGAATCATAGCTTACTGCAATTTTTCTGTCTTCCAACTTATAATTATTTAGTATATAATTAGCTAAACCTTGAGAGGCCTTTGCAACAGTATAAACATTCATACGGTTTGTTCCTGCTCCAATAACTCCTCTAAGACCTCCGGTTCCAAACTCTAAATCACGATAAAAAGCATCATTAATTGCATTTTCATCATCCTTGATATTTCTAAGTTCCTCGATTAAATCCTTGTCCTGAGTGGCATTAATACACCATAAATTATATTTTTCCAAAAAGATATTCCTCCAAACCACGAATAGCAACTAAGATATATTATACTACACCATACTTAAAAATACAACCAATTATGAATGTAAATTTATTAAATATACAGTCTATTTGCCCTTTTAAAAAGCAAATATATTTTAAACAAAAAGCACCAACCTTAAGGGTTGATGCTTTTATATTGGAGCAGGTGATGGGAATCGAACCCACGTAACCAGCTTGGAAGGCTGGAATTCTACCATTGAACTACACCTGCATTTGAACAAGGAATATAATATCACAAATAACTCCCATAGTCAAGCCTTTTATTTAAAAAAAATAAAAAAAACGGGGAGTTTTTTACTCCCCGTTAAAAGCTTTAAATTACTGAAGCTCAACAGTTGCGCCAACCTCTGCAAGTTTAGCCTTAATGTCCTCAGCGTCTTCCTTAGAAGCTGCCTCTTTTAAGGTCTTGGGAGCGCCGTCAACGAGAGCCTTAGCCTCAGCAAGACCAAGACCGGTAATCTCACGAACAACCTTAATAACCTTAATCTTCTCTGCGCCAACGTCCTTAAGGATAACGTCAAACTCAGTCTTCTCCTCAGCTGCTGCTGCGCCGCCTGCTGCGGGAGCTGCTACTGCTACTGCAGCTGCTGCAGATACGCCGAATTCCTCCTCTACTGCTTTAACGAGCTCAGAAAGCTCAAGAACGGTAAGAGTTTTAAGCTCTTCAATCATAGCTGTAATTTTTTCAGATGCCATTTTATTTTCCTCCATAATATGTTTTTTTAAAATTTAATA
This sequence comes from Clostridiaceae bacterium, assembly GCA_904502215.1. Lineage (GTDB taxonomy): Bacteria > Bacillota > Clostridia > Oscillospirales > Acutalibacteraceae > UBA737. The sequence continues at coordinate 775 of CAJGDQ010000007.1, read as the reverse complement.
ATTATTCTTCAGAACCATCTTTATCAACGATAGCCTGAACAGCACGTGCAAATGCTGCGATAGGTGCCTGGAAGGCATTGCAAACTGTTGCAAGGAGTATCTCCTTGGAAGGCAGTTTAGCAAGAGAATCGATAGTTGCAACATCAACAACCTTTCCATCAAGGAAACCGGACTTGATTTTGAAATTATCGTGACCCTCAGCGAACTTGCTGAGAATTCTTGCAGCTGCGGTATAGTCCTCATTTGAGAGGGCGATAGCAGTTGTTCCTTCAAGAACAGACTTCATATCTTCAACCGAAGTGCCTTCGATAGCACGGCCGAGGATGGTGTTCTTAACAACGAAATAATCAACTCCGTTTTCACGCAACTCCTTACGGAGAGCAGTATCATCAGCAACGTTGATACCTTTGTAATCAACGATAACACCGGTAACTGCTGCGGAAATCTTTTCGGATAAAGCTGCAACCTGCTGTTGCTTTTTCTCTAAAACTGATGCATTTGGCAAAGTAATTCACCTCCGAGAAAACAATAATGCCTATCCAAACGAGGATAGGCATAAATAAACATAAAAATATACAGTTCATTCAGCGCATAACCTCGGTAGGCGTTAAACTTACGGCTAATGCCACCTACTGTCTTTGGATTGCAACAAATGGATTATACATTATATAAATGCTTTTGTCAAGCACTTTTTTGAAAAAATTAGAAAATACTGTATTTAACAACCAAAGCGGCAAATACGATAGATACCATCGAAAGAAGCTTAATAAGAATG
>CAJGDQ010000006.1 GCA_904502215.1 Clostridiaceae bacterium | reverse complement strand
TCATAGCAACATATTTCATACTATGCGAAAATGCTTTTTTTGTTATACTTTAGTGTATAATCGCATTAAAGCCTCATAAATTCTCTCATTTGCATCAATAATCGAACTTTTTTGAGCGGCATTGCTCATTTTCTCAAGCTTTGGTTTATTCTCAATAAGATAGCTTACTGTTTCAATAAGCTTTTCACCCGAAAGCTCTTTTTCTTCAATAATCTCAGCCGCACCTGCTTTTTTAAGTGTCATAGCATTATGGAACTGGTGGTTTTCAGCAACATAAGGCGATGGAATTAAAACTGCAGGCTTAGCACAGGCTTGAATTTCGCTAAGGGTTATAGCACCTGCCCTGCAAATTACCAAATCGGCCGCCGCCATACAAACATCCATATCATTTATATATTCACGAACCCTAACATTATCGGATAGATTTATATCCTTTAGGGATTCGAGCATATCCTTATATCCAACCTTACCTGTTGCATGGATATGATAAAATTTATCACTATCGTTATGCCATTTAATAAGCTCACTTACCGATTCATTAACCTTTTGAGCTCCAAGTGAGCCACCAAAAGAAAGGATAAGAGGTTTATCTAATAAACCTAATTTCTTTCTGGCATCTTCTTTCGAAATATTAAGAAGTTCCTGACGAACAGGGTTTCCTGTTATCAGGGGCTTTTTATTTAGTTTTAAATATTTCTCTGCCTCAGGCATTGCAAGCATAACAATATCTGCACCAGAAGCCAACATTTTAGTTGTAATTCCCGGAAAAGCGTTTTGCTCATGGATAGCGGTTTTAAAGCCCATTTTTTGAGCCTGCTTCAAAACAGGACCGCTAACATATCCGCCTGTTCCGATAACAATATCGGGATTAATCTTTTTTAAAAGTCGTTTTGAATCAATAGAAGCAGTAACCGCCTTTTTAACGGCCGAAACATTTTTAATAATACTTGAAGGGCTTAAACTGCGCTGAAAGCCTGCAACATCAATGGTATAAAAATCATAGCCTTTTTCCGGAACCAGCTTTGCCTCAAGCTTTTGGGCAGTTCCTATATAACTGATTTCGGCATCGGGATGTCTTTCTTTAATATATCCTGCAATAGCCAAAGCAGGATTTATATGCCCTGCCGTTCCGCCACCTGCAAATAAAATGCGCATTTATTTCACCCTTTTTTATGTTTTTTCTATATTCGATTTTCTTGAAACCGATAAAACAATTCCCATTTCAGCAAGTAAAATCACAAGGGAAGTTCCGCCGTAACTAAAGAACGGAAGACTGATTCCTGTATTTGGAATTGTATTAGTAACAACCCATATATTAAGAAGTGCTTGAAGACCTACCTGGAAAGTAAGGCCGATTGCAAGCAATGAGCCGAATTTATCGGGAGCGTGCATTGCAATAGTAAATCCACGCCAAATCAGCAAGCAAAACAGAATAATTATAATAACTGCACCGATAAGACCTAATTCTTCACAAACTATCGAGAAGATAAAGTCGTTATGAGGCTCAGGCACCCAAAGGTATTTTTGACGGGATTGGCCTATTCCCCTACCGAGTATTCCTCCCGAGCCGATAGCCAAAAGGGACTGAATGGTTTGGAAACCTTTGCCTGTAGCATCAGCCCAAGGGTCTAACCAATAGGTGATTCTATCCGAACCATAGCTTATAGCACCCGATACTATAAGACCAACAACACCCAAAACACCAAGCACTCCGCCGCCGATAATATAACGCTTTGGAAGTCCGCCAACTATAAGTAAAACTATACCAATAAGGAATATAAGGATTGTTGCTGAAAGGTGTGGCTCTAAAACAACAAGACCGCAAGTAACACCTAAAATTCCAACTAAGAAAGCTATAAACTTAAATTCCTTCATTTGCTTATAATTGCCAGCAATTAGTGAAGAAAACAAAAGAACTATCGAAAATTTTGCAACCTCTGACGGCTGAAAGTTAATGGGACCTAAAACTATCCAACGCTTAACATCCATTCCCGAAACCATTGGAGGCAAAATTAAAAGAACCACAAGCAAAGAGGTTGAAACGGCAAAAACAATCCAAGCGAATTTTCGCCAAAAATGATAATCAATTCTTGAAACGCCAAGCATTACAAGAACACCGCCAAGGGCAAATAATGCCTGCCTAACTATAAATCTATAGCTGTTATCGTAATACTCAAGAGAATAAGCATAGCTGGCTGAAAAAAGCATAACAAGGCCTATCGTTTGAATTATTAAGATAAGAGACAAAAATGTTATATCAATTTTGCCTGAAAACTTAGTCTTCTCATCGGCTTTTTTCTTAATGCCTGCCATACCGCACCTCCTAATTAATTATAAATTTAATACTATTGGTAATATCGCTATCACACAGCCAACAAGGGCTATTAGTGAAAATACGAATACAATTTTTTGCTCCGACCAACCGCACATTTCAAAATGATGATGAAGCGGAGCCATTTTAAAGAATCTCTTTTTAGTCTTTTTATAATAAATAACTTGAATAATATCGGAAATGGCCTCGAGGAAATATGTTATTCCTGCAAAGATAAGTAGCACAGGGCGGTTAATACCGAAAGATAGAGCCACAACCATTCCACCAAGAAACATTGAGCCTGTATCCCCCATAAATACCTTTGCGGGCTTTGCATTCCAACAAATAAAGCCAACGCAAGCGCCTGCCAACGCTGCTGACAAGGTATTAAATGCACTGTTAAAGAGCAAGCCAGAGCCTAGCATAAATGCACAAGAAACAACGAGTGTTACGCTTGAAGCCAAGCCATCAATTCCATCGGTTAAATTAACCGCATTAGTAAATCCATAAATAAAGATAAGGGCTATCGGCCAAAAGATAAGACCTATTCCGCTAGTAATTTGAACATCGCCTATAAAAGGAATGGTTGTTGTTGTCATTCCTCCGAGCAGCAAGGTTACAAGATAAACTGCCGCAACTAAAAGCTGCAAAAATGTTTTTTGCTTAGCGGTTAACCCCAAGTTGCGTTTTTTAACAACCTTGATATAGTCATCCATAAAGCCTATTGCACTCATTAAAAGCGCCATAATAATTCCTGCTAAAAACCTAGTTAGGCTTTGTGTTGCTTTAAGCTCGGTTGCAAAATCGCCATCAAACATAGCCGAATAAGAATAAGCCACTGCCAAAGCAATAATCAAGCCTGCAACCATCATAACGCCGCCCATAGTCGGTGTTCCCTGTTTTTCCTTATGCCAGTTAGGGCCTATATCTAAAATAGTTTGCCCAAATTTGAGTTTTCTAAGATAAGGAATAATTATATAACCTAAACCTGCGGTTGCCGCAAAGGCAACAACAGCCGCTATAACCGAAGTTAAATCTTTCATATTTCTCCGTCCTAAATCTAAATTTCGGCGAGAGCCTCTTTTATAACCTCTCTCTCATCAAGATGGATAGTTCCATCCTTGAGGATTTGATAAGTTTCGTGGCCCTTGCCCGCCAATACTATTATATCATCCTTTTGAGCAGTTTTAATAGCATAATTTATAGCATCTACCCTATTTTCAATAACCTTATAGGGTGTAGTGCTACCATCCATACCAACTAAAATATCCTTAATAATGAGCGATGGCTCTTCGCTTCTCGGATTATCCGAGGTAACAATAACGAAATCAGCATATCTTGCCGCAACACTTCCCATAATAGGGCGTTTTGTTTTATCTCTATCTCCGCCGCAACCAAAAAGAACAGTTAAACGGTTTTTTTCGCATTCTTTAAATGTTGAAAGGATATTTTTAAGACCATCGGGAGTATGAGCATAGTCGATTATAATTGTAAAATCTCTATTTGTTTCAACAACCTCAGCTCTACCCTTAACACCTCTAAGCTCTGCCAAATAATTTGCGGCATCAACAACCGATAAACCTATTTCCTTAGCAGCAGCCAAAGCACAAAGTGAGTTATAAACTGTGAATTTACCGCCCGTATTAACCTTAATATGATTAATACCATCCTGATGCATAAACTCATATTCAACCTTTGCAGGTCTATATTTTATAGCCTTAGCGCAACAATCGGCATCGTTGCCAGTTGAGTATTTAACAACCTTGCATTCAAGCCCCTCAGCTATTCTTTCACTATATTCATCATCGGCATTAATTATTGCAGTTTTGCACATTTTGAAAAGCTTTTTCTTTGCCTCAAGATAATTATCCATCGTTATATGATAATCAAGATGGTCCTGAGTTAAATTTGTGAAAATAGCGGCTTCGAATGTTAAATCATAAACTCGGCATTGGTCAAGTGCATGAGAAGAAACCTCCATAACTGCAAAATCGCAGCCTTTGTCCTTCATATCGTCAAATAATCTATTAAGTTCATAGGCATCAGGGGTTGTGTTTTTAGTTTCAATAACCTCATCGCCTATCATATTTTGAATAGTTCCGATAAGGCCAACCTTATACCCTGCCGCCTCAAGTATTTGCTTTAACATATAGGTAACCGAGGTTTTGCCGTTTGTTCCTGTAACACCAATTAGTCTTAAACTATCAGCGGGGTTTCCAAACCAGTTAGCACTCATAATAGCAAATGCCGCATGAGTATCGGGAACAAGAACTTGGTTTTCAAACCCTGTATCCTTTTCGGCTATGAGCACCACTGCACCCTTTTCTATTGCCGATTTAGCGTAGGTATGGCCATCACTAAGCGCTCCGTTAATACAAACGAAAGCAAAGCCTTCCTGCACCTTTCTTGAATCGCAGGTAATACCCTTGATTTCAAGTTCTGCTAACTCTCCGCTAATTTTTAACAAATCTCCAAGTTTCATAACTTCTCCTTTGAAAATTAACCATCAACCGAAGTTTCATCTCTAAAATAAACCGTAACTATCGTGCCTGCCTTAACCTGTTCTCCCTCAGGAATACTTTGCCTATAAGATTTTAGGCCTGCCGAAGTTGTGTTGCCCGAAAATTCAATATTTATGCCCGATTTACCCGACATTGAGTTTACCTCAGTAGCGGTTAAACCAACAAAGTTTGGAACTGTAACCGTTTTATCATCGGTTTCCTCGGTATAAAGAATAACAACGCCACCGCTTAGAACCTGATTTCCTGATTCAGGAAGCTGACGAACAACATTTTCACCATTGCCAACAACCTGATAATTAAGCTTAGCAGTATTAATCTTACCTTTTGCCTCGCTAACTGCCATTCCAACAGTTTCAGGAACGCTAACGGTTAGATTTTTAAGTTCTTGCTCAGTATAGCTTGCTTCATAGCCAAGATAAGGTAGAACATCGGTCATAATTCTTGAATTAGTTGGTGCCGAAATAATACCACCATAGTAATTACTACCCTTGGGCTCATCTAGCATAACAAAAACTGCAATTTCAGGGTCATCAATCGGGGCTACAGTTATACAAGAGCCAATATATAAATAATGGTCGCCTGTTGCCTGAATTTTAGAAACCTTTTGAGAAGTTCCTGTTTTAGCACCGATTTCATATCCTGCAACCAAAGAGTTTTTAGCTCCGTTTTCAGCAACAAATGCCATAAGCTCTCTAAGAGTTTTAGATGTTGTTGCGGAAATTACCTGTCTCTTATATCCTGTTGCGGCACTCTTAACAACCTTACCGTTTTCATCGAGCTGTTTATCAACGATATGAGGCTGAACCAAATATCCTCCGTTAACACAAGCCGATACTGCCGATAAAAGCTGAACAGGGGTTATATTGAAGGTTTGACCGAATGAGCTTGAAGAAAGCTCAACAGGGCCCATTTTTTCTTGCTTATGATAGGTTGACATCGCTTCACCCGGTAAATCAATACCTGTTTTTTCGCCAAAGCCAAATGCCTTGAAATATTTTGAGAAGGTGTTAACCCCTATCAACTGACCAATGGTGATAAATGCAGGGTTACAGGAGTTTGAAATTGCCATTTCAAGACTTTGGGTTCCGTGTCCACCCGACTTCCAACAACCATAACGCTGACCTGCAACTGTTGCATGACCGTTGCAGAAAAAGCTATTACTCTTGTTTATAAGATTTTCTTCAATACCAATTGCCGCAGTTACAACCTTGAAAACCGAGCCCGGTTCATAGGTATCTGACACTGCTTTATTTCTCCATTGACGGTTTAATAACTCGGTTTTGAGCTTTCCTTTTTCTTCCTCATCAGTAACTGCCTCTATTTTTGCATTATCCTCACTCGAAAGAACAAAAGGCTCGTTAGGATTAAAATCTCCCTTAACCGCCATAGCGTATATTGCACCGGTTTTAACATTCATAACAACTGCGGCGCCACGCTCTGCAATCTTATGCTCCTCTATTGCCGCATCAAGATATTTCTCAGCAGTATATTGGATATAAGAATCAAGGGTTAAAACTAAGGATTTGCCCTGAGTTGCCTCTTCAACCCTTTCGTATGTTAGCGGCATATCGGTTCCGGCTGCATTCTTAGCCGCAACAACCCTGCCTGCGATACCTGTAAGCTCATTATCGTAATAGCTTTCAATTCCCGCAAGACCCTGGTCATCCGAGCCTACAAAGCCTAAAACCACCGAGGCTAAGCTATCGTTTGGATAATATCTCTTGGTTGTTTCATCAAGACCAACGTATTTAACAAGCCCTAAATCCTCATTTTCAGCTAAAAATGCACGGATTTCATCGGCAACTGCCTTTTCTATTTTCTTTTTAACAATAACGTAGTATGAATTTTTCTTTGTGTATTCATAAACTGTTTCATATTCCAAATCTAAGATTTCACTTAGGTTTTCAGCAATGGTTTTTCTAACCTTTTCCTGCTCATCTGCATCCTTAAGCTTATGAATGCCGTTTGGTGTTATGTAAACTGTCCAAGCAGTTGAGCTTGTTGCCAAGGTTTGCATATTTCGGTCATAAATATCGCCTCTAGGTGCGGTTATAAGGCTATCATAAAGCTGTTGCTCGGAAGCTGCATTTTGATATTTATCGCCGTTGATAATCATTATGTTAACCAAACTATAGGTTGAAACGCAAGAAAGCGCCAATATAAGCACCATCATAACCGCAATGATTCTGATAATCATTTGTTTTCCCGGTTTTAAAGCCATATTGCCGCCTCCTTTTTCACTCTATTTATATACCCGAATACGAGAGTCGATAAAATCAACTCTCGTATAACGCTAAATAATTATATTATACTTTGCAGCCCTTTATTACTCACTAACAAAAGAGCCATCGGCAACAGTTGCCGCATTTTTATCGTTAACCCTAATATAAGTAACATCTTCTTTTTCGGGTTTTTTCATACCAAGCTGAACAGCCTCAAGCTCGAGATTTTGATATGATATTCTTCTTTGCATTTCAACCTCAAGGCTTGTCTGCTCACTATCAAGCTCGGCAATAGCCGATTTAATATCATTAATTTCGGAATTAACCTCGTTTATTTGAAGTCTTAAAGCTATATTACCGCAAAGACCTGCCAACACCATAACTGCACATAAAATAAGTGTTACGGGTGCCGAAAGTGTTCTTGTTGCAGCCGCCTTGCGTTTTCTTGAAGCAGCCGCAGTTCTCGGCATAACAACAATATTATCAAGGGGCTCGTTTCTTACTGCAGTTTTAGGCATAAACATTTCAAAATCATATGCCAAGCTGTCGTTATAATACTTAATGTTATCCACTGTGCTACTCCTTTGTTTTTTTAATTCTTTATTATTACCCTAAGCTTTGCGCTTCTGCTTCTTGGGTTTTCGTTTAGTTCCTCATTTGAGGGCTCAATAGGTTTTTTTGTTAAAAGCCTGCCTCTTGGTGTTTTACCGCAAACACAAACGGGAAAATCGGGTGGACAGGTGCAACCTGTAGTGTATTCCTTGAATTTTGCCTTAACCATTCTATCCTCTAACGAGTGGAAGGTTATAATAGCCAGAACGCCATCCTTGTCCAGCAGCTCAAAGCATTTATCAAGTGCATTTGCAAGCGCATCTAATTCGCCGTTAACCGCAATCCTTAATGCTTGGAAGCATTTTCTTGCAGGATGTCCATCCCTTCTTGCGGCCGCCGGAACTGCCGAGGCTATTATTTCAGCGAGCTCCAGGGTTGTTTTAATCTCACCCTTTTGGCGAACTGTTACGATTCTATTTGCTATCTTTGAAGCAAACTTTTCTTCGCCATATCTTTTAAAGATATCATAAAGCTCGCTAGCTGAAAGATTATTAACCAAATCAGCGGCAGTTATTCCGCTTTTGCTCATTCGCATATCAAGAGGCGCATCCTTATGATATGAAAAACCTCTTTCAGCAGTATCGAGTTGATAAGATGAAACTCCTAAATCAAGCAAAATTCCGTTAACCTTTTCAATTCTAAGTTCTTTAAGAACTAAATCGGCATCGCTAAAATTGCTCTTAATAACCTTTGCAGGATATCCTTCAAGCCTTTCGGTTGCAACCTTAATGGCATCAGGGTCACGGTCCAATGCTATCAATAATCCGTTTTTGAGCTTTTTGGCTATATGGAGCGAATGCCCTGCCCCACCTGCAGTTCCATCTATATAAATTCCATCAGGCTTAATATCAAGCGATGAAATTGTTTCGTTTAATAAAACTGATATATGTTTAAATTCCATAATTAAAAATTAAGTTCTTCCATAACGGCCGAAACTGATTCGAGAGTGTTATCTTCTCTCTCATTATTCCAAGTTTCAGCATCCCATATTTCAAGATTGGTATGCATTCCTATAATATGAACTTCGCTATCAAAGCCGGCATACTCACGAAGTGTTGGGGGGACTAAAATTCTTCCCTGAGTATCAAACTCAACGCTGAAAGCTCCATCATACAAAAAGCGCTTAACCGAGCTGGACTTTGCAGCCGGAAGGGTTCCTATCTTTTCAACAAGAGCGTTCCATTCCTCATTTGAATAAACACAAAGACATTTTTTGCCGAAGATACCTTTACATATAATAAAGCCCTCTCCCAGCGCTTCTCTAAAGGCAGATGGGATGAAAACCCTACCTTTTTTATCTATCTTATGGTCAAAGCCACCGAACAGCACGGTTTTCACCTCCAAATTCACCACTTTAATACACTTTAATGGTTTTTTAATACACTTTGCACCACTACAATGGTATTATATACCCATTTTTCTCAAAAATCAAGAGTTTTTTTCAAATTTACATAATTTTTTTCGAAAAATAAAAAAAGACTGCTATGCAAAAGCATAACAGTCTAAAATTTTACTATTTTTACTTCTTTTTAAGCCTTTTAGGGCAAATTTCTGAAAGAGGGCATTTTTCGCAAAATGCAGTTCTCGCCGTGCAAATATCCCTGCCGAACAAAACGGTTCTATGGCAAAAATCGTTTGATTTATCGGGCGGTAAAAGCTTTCTCATTTCCTTTTCAACAATTAAGGGATTGGTTGAATTAACAAGCCCTAAGCGATTACATATTCTTATAAAATGAGTATCGGTTACAACGGCAGGTTTCTTATAGATATCGCCAACAACCAAATTAGCGGTTTTTCTACCAACACCTGGCAAGGTTGTTAGCTCCTCAATCATATCAGGAACTATGCCGCCATAATTTTCCATTAACGATTTGGCAATACCAATTAAATCCTTTGCCTTGGTTTTATAAAGACCGCAGGTTTTAATGAGCTCCTCTACCCTACTAAGTTTTGCCTCAGCCATTTTCTCAGCAGTTGGAAACTCTTTAAATAAATCGGGAGTTACCATATTAACTCTTTTATCGGTGCATTGAGCCGAAAGTCTTGTTGCGATAAGCAACTGAAAGGCATCGCTATATTCTAAAGAACAAATCGCATCGGGATAAAGCTTTTCTAAACCCTCAACCGCCTTTATAGCCCTTTCTTTTTTAAGCATTTGCAGCCTCCAGCTTCATATCGCCGTTTTTAATAAGACCTAACTTTCTCATACCCTCAGCAACAGCTAGGGTTACAACTGCGGGAAGAATAAACTGCATAGCAACTATTTCAAGTAATGCTATAACAGGTGAAACACCAGCGGCTACCATACTATCATAGCTCATAAACTGACCAACAAGACCTGCCGAGCCCATTCCCGAGCCTACAGGGTTGCTAACCATTTTAAGAAGAGCTGAGGAAATAGGACCTAAAACAGCGCTTGAAATAATCGCAGGAAGCCATATAATAGGCTTTCTGACAATATTAGGAACCTGAAGCATAGAAGTTCCGAGGCCTTGAGCAATAAGACCGCCAAATTTATTTTCTCTATAGCTTATAACGGCAAAGCCAACCATATTACAGCAACAACCAACCGTTGCCGCTCCCGCAGCCAAGCCTGTTATACCCATTGAAACACCGATAGCAGCCGAGGAAATCGGAAGGGTTAAAATCATTCCCATAAGAACAGATACTGCCATTCCGCCAAAAATAGGATACTTTTCAACATTAACATTAACAAGATTTCCAAGGAATGTCATAGCCGCCGAAATATAAGGGCCAACAAAGTAACCTGCCGCAGCTCCTGTTATTATACAAGCCAAAGGAGTTACAATTATATCAACCTTTGTTTTGCCGGCAACTAATGCACCAATTTCAATAGCAACATAAGCCGCAATGAAAGCACCAAGAGGCTCACCCGGAGTTCCAACAACAAAGCTCTCTTTAACAACACTCGGGAAAGCGCCTATCATACCGCAAACCGCCGCCGAAACCGTTGTTAGCGGAGCAGATTTTAGCTTGCAAGCAACTCCAACGCCTATTCCTGCGCCTGTTAAGGTTTTTGCAACACTACCCATAGCATTAAGATATTCGCCAACAGCGTTGCTTCCAACAAGCTTTGCTATTTGACAAATAATAGTGCCGATAATAAGTGTTGAAAAAAGTCCGTAAGCCATACCTGAAAGACCGTCTATAAAAAGGCGGTTCAAATATTTCTTTACCATTTTAACTTCCTCCAATAAAATTTCTTAATGGAAATTATACTCCAATTTTTCAAGATTTACAATAGTGTATATGCCAAAATTTATTGAGAATAATATAACTAATTTAGCAATTTGGAGGAATTTTTTTGAAAACCGTTGCCTTTTTCGATACTAAATCTTACGATAAAGAGAGCTTTTTAAAGCTTCAGGATGAAAACATAAATATCCGTTTTTTTGAAAATAAACTCAATGCCGATACTGTTAGTATGGCGGCTTGTTGTGATGCCGTTTGCGCTTTTGTTAATGATTCAATAGATAAAAAGGTTATTGATGAGCTTGAAAGATTTGGTGTAGGGTTGGTTGCAATGCGTTGTGCCGGCTATAACAATGTTGATATTAAATATGCGAGGGGCAGGGTTAAAATAGCTAGAGTTCCTGCCTATTCTCCTTATGCTATTGCCGAGCATGCTATGGGTATGATTTTAATGCTCAACCGAAAATTGCATAGAGCATATATCAGAACTCGAGACCATAACTTTTCTCTCGAGGGTCTAACAGGGTTTGACCTTAACGGAAAAAAGGTTGGAATTATAGGAACAGGAAAAATCGGAATGGCTTTTGCAAAGGTTTGCGAGGGCTTTGGAATGGATATCATAGGTTACGACCCTTACCCATCAAAAGATTTTATCGGCAAATACGTAGACCTTGATGAGTTGCTTAGCAATTCTGATATTATTTCGCTCCACTGTCCCCTAACTAAAGAAAACCGTTATATAATCAACACCGATACCATCTCAAAAATCAAGAAAGGTGCTTTTATCATTAATACCTCTCGTGGTCATTTAATTGATACTGAAGCTCTTATTAACGGACTGAAATCAGGTAATATAGGAGCGGCGGGACTTGATGTTTATGAAGAAGAAACCGCCCTTTTCTTTGAGGACTATTCAGATGAAATTATACACGATGATACCCTTTCAACACTAATTTCCATGCCTAATGTTATAGTTACCTCACACCAAGCATTTCTCACTAAAGAGGCTTTGAATGGTATTGCAAAAACAACCATGCAAAACCTCAAGGATTATTTTGATGGCGAAAAACTGGAAAATGAGGTTATTATCTGACTTGCTTTTGACGGATTAAAGTGGTATACTTACTATAGGTGATTTTATGACTAAAATTTATATAGTTCGTCATTGCGAGGCCTTGGGAAATGTTATGAGAATTTTTCAAGGAACTACAGACCTTGATATAAGCGAGCTTGGAGCAAAGCAGTTAGAGTTTCTTAAAAAAAGATTTGAAAATAAAAAAATAGATAGGGTTTTATCCAGCCCTTTAATCAGAGCCCGTAAAACTGCCGAGGCGGTTATAGGTAAAAAAGATATTCCTCTTGAGATTCTTGATAATCTAATAGAGCTTAACGGCGGTATAGTTGAAGGTAGACCATTTATTGAAGCATTCAATGATAACCCCGAACTTTTAGATGCTTGGAATAATCATCCTGAGAACTTTGCCCCAAAAAACGGCGAAAAAATGCGAGATGCCTATGAAAGAATTTGGAATACCTTAATTAAGGTTGTTAAGGAAAATAAGAACAAGACGGTTGTTCTTTCAACACACGGCGGTCTTACCCGTTGCCTGAACTGCCGTTTGTTATACGGCGATATAGCCAATCTTAAAAACACCCCTTGGGCTGAAAACACGGCAGTTTCTCTCATTGAATTTGATGACAAGTTAAACCCAAATGTTATTTTTTATAATAATATTTCCCATTTGCCGAAGGAATTTATAAACAAAAAAAGCAGGATTATTAAAACCATTGAAGGAGGAAAACAATGATTATTATGTCGGTTGATTTAGGAAAAGCCCGAACAGGCATAGCCATTTCCGATAAAAATGAAAGCTTTGCTTTTCCTAAAACCGTTATAACCGAATATAACACCGATCGATTGGTTGAAAAAATCAGACTTCTTTCTAAGGAATATGAGGCCGAGATGATAGTTGTTGGTCTTCCTAAAAATATGGATGGTTCATTAGGCTTTAGAGCTGAGGAATGCTCTATTATTGCCGAAAAAATAAAAGAAGCATCTTCCCTCCCCGTTGTTATGTGGGACGAAAGATGCACAACCGTTTCGGCGCACACAGCCCTTAATTTCACCGATACAAGAGGCAAAAAAAGAAAACAGGTTGTTGATGCTGTTGCGGCGGTTATAATTCTTGAAGATTATCTTGCCTTCCGCAAAAACACGGAGGGAAAAAATGTATAAATTCGAAACTCATTTTCATACAAGCGAATGCAGCGCTTGCTCGGTTTCAACTGCGAAGGAAATGATTTATGCCTTAAAGCAAAAAGGCTATGCGGGTGTTGTTATAACAAATCATTTTTACCACGGAAATACTGCTATAAACCGCCGTATACCCTGGGAAGATTTTGTTAGTGCTTATAAAGAAAACTATCTTGAGGCTAAAGAATACGGCGAAAGCATTGGGATGAAGGTGTTTTTCGGAATTGAAGAAGGATATGGCGATGGAAAGGAGTTTTTAATCTACGGACTCTCCCCCGATATTCTTATCGAAAATCCAGAATTTAATGATATGGAAATTGCTCAAAAGGTTGATTTCATTCGCAAAAACGGCGGAATTACCGTTTGTGCCCATCCTTTTAGAGATAGATTTTATATTTCCAATCCCGATACTCCCCCAAATCCTGATTTGTTTGACGGAATTGAGGTATATAATCAGTTCAACCGCCCCGAAGAAAACGAAAAAGCTCTTGAATTTGCTAAAAAACACGGCAAAATTATGACCTCGGGCGGCGATGTTCACGCAGCCGATGATGTTGGCTTTGCCGGAATTGATTTTTGGGCCGAAATCAACTCCTATGAGGACTTTATAACCGCTCTTAAAAACGGAGAATACGAGTTGCTAAGAAAATAAAACCGATGCTTAAAGCATCGGTTTTTTAGGTAAGAGTGAAGAAGTAACCATCTCATCACCGCTTTAGGTATATTATATCATAAAAGCGTTAACGAATCAATGCGAAGGAAAATACACGCTAAAGCGTGATTACATACGCCTGACGGCGATTACACACCAATCCTTCGGATTGGATAAAAAATAAGACAGTCCGAAGACTGTCTTATTTTTTGGTGCGGGTGACAGGACTTGAACCTGCACGCTGGTGCGCTAGCTCCTAAGGCTAGTGCGTCTGCCAATTCCGCCACACCCGCATAATAAACTTAAATTTTTATAAATACCTTAAATGCTACTTTTCTATAACAAGGCAGCCGCACTCCGTGCGTTTTGCCCTCAGAAATATAGTCGCACTGCTCGCTTGGAGCACTTCGCATTGCTCCTTATTTCTTCACCTCAGCGCCGCGCCTTCATCATCCACCGGATGCGGCACACCGCTTCGCCCAATTCCGCCACACCCGCATATTCGCTTACAGCGAACAATGCTATTTTACTTTAAAAATCTCATAAAGTCAAGCATTATTTAAAATTTAAAAAAGCTGCCGTTATTACGGCAGCCATTTATATAAAAGGGGTATGATATCGGTAATTTAAAGATAGCCAAAGGTCTACCGCCGAATATGGGATATCCCGAAAAAACCCCTGCTTCATACTATGAAACAGGAGTTTTTTTGTTACCTATTAAATATTGTTTTTTCTAATAAAGAGAACGCCCAAGGTATCAGCACCGCAATGGGAAGAAATGGTGCAACCGGCTCTTGTTAAAAATACCTCTTTAAAGGGAGCTGCCTTCTTAACATCCTCAACAACGGCATTAACTATATCCATATCACAGCCTGCATGGGTTACGAAAACACGGTCAAGGTCGATATCAGAGCCATCGCCGATGCGCTCAGCAACATAGGTTTTAAGAACATCGCCGAATTTACCACGATACTTCTTGCCAACACCCATAGAGCCGTTTTTAACCTCAATACAGGGCTTTAATTTAAGAAGATTTGCGCCAAGCATTGCAACTGCAGAGCATCTTCCGCCCTTATGAAGATATTCAAGATTATCAATAACAAAGGAAGCATCAACCTTTGGAATAAGGTTTTCTATTTCCTTAACAATTTCTTCGGCTTCCATTCCCTTTTTAGCCATCTCAGCAGCGGCAATAACCAAAAGACCTGCGCCTGTTGAAAGATTGCGGGAATCTATCGCATAAACATTGCCAACCTCTTCTGCAGCCATACGGGAATTATTAAAGGTTGAAGACATCTCTCCGCTTATTGAAAAATGGATAACTTTATTTCCCTCATCAACCAACGGCTTAAAGAAATCAATCAAATCGCCGAGGTTTGCTGCTGTTGTTTTGGGAAGCTCACCTGTTTTGCGATGATATTCATATATATCATCAGGAGTTACATCAACACCATCAAAATAGGTTTTATCTCCAAGGTTAACACCAAGAGGGATAGTTTTAATATTATAGCGCTCTTTAAGTTCTGCGCTTAAATCGGTTGTGCTATCACTGGTTATAATAATATTAGCCAAAGTTTAAACCTCCAAAAAATTATATTAGAATAATACCATAAGATTACAAATTTCGCAACAATTTTTTCAAACACCATTAAACTCAGGGATATACTCCTCGTTGGCGCTATCTCTTTCTTGAATAAAAACATTTTTAAAATTGCTATCGATTATATAATCTATAACCTTTTCGTATTCCCTATTTGTTACCTTTCGGTTTATTTCGGGAAAATCTTTAGCATTCCCAAAAGGAATATACTGACTCATTATACTAAAATATGCATTTGGCATATTCTCTTTAACAAAATCAAAAACGCTGATTGCCTCTTTTGTTCCCTGAGGCAAAAGCAAATGCCTTATTATAACTCCCTTTTTCATAATGCCATTTTCTATAACACATTCTCCCCTTTGCCTATAAGCTTCTTTCAAAGCCTTAGTAGCATTTTCGGGATAATCGGGAGTATTGGAATATTTTTCAGCTCTATTGCTATTTAGATATTTTAAATCCAAAAGGAAAATATCTATATCTCCCTCAAGAATTTTTAGGCTATTAACATTATCATACCCTGAGGAATTATAAACTATCGGGATTTTTGGCCTGTAAATTTTTAGGACTTCTTTAATTGCTAAAACATAATGCGAAGGCGACACAAGATTTATATTATGAGCGCCTTTTTTCTCTAGCTCATAAAAAATTTCAGCTAATTTTTCATAGCTTATAAGACTGCCTTTCTCGCAATGGGAAATTTCATAATTTTGGCAATAAACGCAATCCAAAGAGCAACCGCTGAAGAAAACCGCTCCCGAGCCGTTTTTGCCGCTAATAATCGGCTCTTCCCAAAAATGCAAATCAGCCCTTGCTACTTTTGGTAACAAAGGCATTTTGCAAAAACCGTTTATATTATTTTGTTCAGTTCTCTCGGCATTACACCGTTTCGGGCACAGGTTGCACTTCATTTTCTTTTTTCTTACCCTTCGGTCTATATTCGCATACCTTATGCTTTATTTGCAAATCATCAAAGGTCTTTTTAAAAGCAACCCTACCGCTGAATTTAAACTTACAGTTTTTGCACTGAAAATCAGCAACAAACCAACGGTTGCGATATTTAAAAGAGCCAAGTCTGCGAGTTTTATTTCCGCATTCGGGGCACTTGAATTCAAGCTCATCCTTTTTGATATGCTTATCGTGAATATTTGAAATAGGATAGGGCTTAAATCTTAGCCTTGCAAAGAAATCAGGCTTGGTTGCATCCTTTAAAAGACTTTTAAACTTTTCCTTGTTATAACAAAGTTTAAAAAGCTCAGCGCAAACAAGACAATCATCAAGAGCTGTATGTAATTCAAAGCCTTCGGTATCAATATCCATCATTTCAGCAGCCGCCTCTAAGGATATTTGATTTTTACTTTCATATCCCTTCAAAGCCAACTGGGACTGCACTAATTTTTGCAAATCAAGATATCCCGAAAGCTTGAATTTTAAACTGTTTTTAAGGATAAAATCTTCATTTTCAACAATAGTGTATAAATCCGATTTGCTCCAGGTCATAACAACATCAGAATTTTCGGCAAATGCATTATACTGCTTTACAGCTTCTTCAAACGGTGTCCCGCTAAGCATTTTTTCTTTAGTAATACCCGTAAGCTTTGCAAAACGGCTTGAAACCCTGTTCGAAATTGCCGAACGGATAGTAACGCTAAAGGTATCAAGGGTGTTGAAATCCTTATCAAGCTTTACTGCTCCTATTTGCAAAATCTGATTTATAAAACGTTTTTCGGGTGGGAAATAAACACTATCCCACTCTAAATCAAGAATAATATATTCCATTATTTTCTTCTCGACTCCGCTTTCATTCTTTCCTCTTTGCCAAGTATTCTCTTTCTAAGTCTTATATTATTAGGGGTGATTTCAACCAACTCATCATTCTTGATAAACTCAAGCGACTGCTCAAGACTAAGCCTTGAATGAGGAACAAGTCTTAAAGCATCATCCGAGCCTGAGGCTCTCGTGTTGGTCATTTGCTTTTTCTTGCAAACATTGCAAACAATATCATCGTTCTTAGGATTTTCGCCAACTATCATACCCTCATAAACTGGAGTGCCGGGTCCTATGAAAAGTCTTCCTCGGCTTTGGGTGTTGAAAAGACCGTAACCCGTAGCCTCACCTGTTTCGTGGGCTATAATCGAACCTGTTGAGCGTTGGTCGATATCCCCTTTATATTCTTGATAGCTATCAAAAACATGATTCATAATTCCGTTACCATTGGTATCGGTTAAAAACTGAGAACGATATCCCAAAAGACCACGTGCAGGTATTAAAAACTCAAGATGGGTTGTTCCGCCTTCCCTAGCACCCATATTTCTGATTTCAGCCTTTCTGGTGCCAAGGCGCTCCATAACAGGGCCAACATATTCCTCAGGAACCTCTATCATAAGAAGCTCAATAGGCTCTAAAAGAGTGCCGTTTTCATCCCTTTTATAAATTACCTCAGGGGGCGAAACCTGAAACTCATAGCCTTGGCGGCGCATGGTTTCAATAAGAATTGAAAGATGAAGCTCGCCTCTTCCCGAAACCTTAAAGGTGTCGGCAGAATCGGTTTCCTCAACCCTCAAAGAAACATTGGTCATAACCTCTTTGAAGAGTCTGTCACGAAGATTACGGGAGGTTACAAACTTTCCGTCCTTACCTGCAAAGGGAGAGTTATTAACCATAAAATTCATAGCCAAGGTTGGCTCATCAATCTTAACAAAAGGAAGCGGCTCAATGCAATCCGTAGCGCAAGCTGTCTCGCCTATTTCAAGCTCGGATATTCCTGCAACCTGAATTATATCGCCAACCGAAGCAGTTTCTTCCTCAAATCTTTTAAGACCTCTATACATAAAGAGCTTTGCAATTTTAACGTTGGTTGAAGTGCCATCCTTATGGCAAACCGCAACAGTTTGTCCTGTCTTAACCTTGCCTCTGATAACTCTGCCAACGCCAATTCTTCCAAGATAATCATC
>CAJGDQ010000005.1 GCA_904502215.1 Clostridiaceae bacterium | reverse complement strand
TTAACTGCAGCGGTTTCGCTAGAAGAAGTATCGGCGTTTTCAACGGCTTGGCTATAAAACTCAAACTTTCCGTTTTGATTTTGGATAGTAACAGTTTTGAAGGTATCACTTTCCAAATTGAGAATTTCGATTTCATCCATTAGGGGAATGAAATTATCCTCTTCTTCTTTCTCGGGGATAAGCTTTATAACAGCAACCGTTCCGCCTATTAAAATAACAAGGGAAAGGAAGAAAGCCATAATTTTTATAAGGGGCTTTTTCTTTTTAACCTTTTCTATTTTGCGGTGTTCTTCAGGATTGGAAAATATGGTTGAGAAACCATCTTGAAACTCTTCGTTTTGTTTATTTTCAGGAATATTGCTCATTTATGCGTTCCTTCTTTTAATATAGATATAAATTCCTGCCGCAATGCAGATTAAGGGGATAAGGATAACGAAAATAATCATTATAACATTAGAAGAACTTTGGGTAACAGAGGAAACAAAGTTTTCTTCGGTTATTGATTTTGAAATGAAATAAATGCCGGTGTCCTCAACTCTGCAAGCACGCTCGGTAGCCGAAAGTGCGATATTCTTATTTGAAACCTCGTTCATTTCAGCATATTCGGAGTAGATGAACTGAACGCTACTGAAAGCCATAACATAGCTGGAAATTTCTTTATTATCATCGTTATAATCTTTTTTAACCGATTGAATAAGGGTTGAATAGTTTTGCTTATCATCTTCTTTGGCACCATTCCAATCGCTTGCAACGCCGATAGGAGCCGCAACAACGCCAGGTGAGGTTTCTAAAAGAGATTCAACTTCAAGAACATCTTTTTTAACAGCGGTTAAGGGAACGTTATTTCCTGTAAGACAATAGCTTTTAAGGTTTGCAACAATTTTATCTTCAGAAGCGGTAGCTGATAGAAGGGTGGTTGGTTCGTTGGTCATATAATAGCCCTCGATGGTTTCGAAAAGGATACCTTCTTCGGCTATGATTCCCCATTCGGATAAAAACTCATTGAAGTTTGGAAGGAAGGGCAGTGTTGCATCAGCAAAATAGATAAGACCCTTATCTAAGTTTCCGCCGTTATCAAGAAATGCTGAAATAACATCAAGTTCACCGCTCAAGAAATCGGTTGAGGGAGAAGCTATAACTATTGCATCGTAATCATTTGAAATTTTTGTTATAACGCCGTCATCAATAACATCAACGGTATAGTTATTGTTTTCAAGCATCTTTTTGTAATTTGCGGTGTAATCATGAGCTGAATGACCTGTGAGAATAGCAATCTTCTTATCGGAATCGCTGGTAACATAAGCAATAGCGCCTGTAAGAGCGGTTTCTATCTGGTTGCCGGTAACGGTTGAGAAGGTATAACCATAAGCTGCATAGCTGTCGTCTTCGGTAAGGTCGTATATATCCGAATAGGTTAAAACCTTATATCTCTCGGTGCCGTTTTTATTTGTTGAAACGATAATATCGCCAAAGGCTAGGTTATCGTTTGCATACTTTGTTGTGATACTCGAAAACTCAGAGGATTGGGTATTGGCGAAATCAACCGTAATGTTTTTATTGTAGTCGCCATATTTTTCTATCAATTTAATGGTTTGCTCATAATATGCAGTTGCATCTTCAGCAACACCGTATTGCTGAGCATAGTATGACATAAATCCGCCGATATAATCATCTTTTGTTGAGCACATTGTAATCGAGATTTCATCTTCAACATTTTTTATATACTCAAGGTTTTCTTTACTTATGGAGTTGGTCTTTTCGGCCGACATATCAAATTCAAGAACAAATCTATCAGATAAAGCGCTAACCAAGATGTTAAAAACAATTATGATAGCTAAAACGACGGCGGTAATTGCGATGGAATATCCGCCTTTTTTGAATAAAGCTTGATTTTTAATCTTTTTTTCCATTTTCATTACCTCCTTTAGGACCATCTTCTCTTCTCAAGTGAACGAACACTCAGAAACAAGAATGCGGCAATAAAGCTTAAAAAGTAAATAATATCTGCAATCGAGAAAACGGTATCCGAAAAGCTTTGGAAAACATTTGTAAAAGAAATGGCGCTGATTATTTTAACAATTGTTTCATTTTGAATTATTGAAGTGAATAATGTGATAAGTATTAAAACTATATTGATAAGGAAGGTGATGATTGCCGAAACAACTGTGCTTTCGGTTAAGGAAGAAATGAATATACCGATTGCAATAAGAGTGCCGCCTAAAAGCATTATTCCGAGCAAGGAATAGAGATATGAGAAAATATTAACGCTAACAAAAGCTGCAAAAATTATCTCAAAAATCAAAGTTGGAGCAAAGCCTATTGCAAAAACTGCAAGAGCAGCAAAGAACTTGCCTAAAACTATCGAAGAAAGCTTAACTGGAGAGGTTAAAAGAATTTGGTCAATCTTTTGTCTTTTATCCTCGCTCATGGTTCTCATAGTTATAACGGGAAGTAGGAAGAAAATAACGGTTGACATACTTGATAATATTTCTGAAATAGCAGGAGAACCGTTGCTGAATAATGTGAAGAAAAATATGCCAAGGAAGAAATAAAATGCGGCTAAAAAGATATAACCTATAGGGGTTGAAAAATAAGCTTTGAATTCTCTTTTAAATATAGCAGTCATTTAATTTTCCTCCTCATAGTTATTTTGGGTGCCAAGCATTTTTCTGGCCTCATCATTATCGGCAACCTCAGTAAGCTTTAGGAATACCTGTTCAAGTGAAGCACTGTTAGAGGTGAGAGATAAAAGGGTTTTGCCACGGGAAACAACCCTCTCAAAAACGGCAGCTCGAATATCGCAATTATCCTCAGGCTCGATAAGAAAATCAAAAGAGCCGTTCTCTTTGCAGCCAAGGCATACAACCGATTTAACATCCTTGACGGTTTTGAGGGTTTCAAGCATTTCATTCTCTGAGCAAATAATTCTAGCAACTAAGGAAAGGTCGCTTGAAAGCTTTGCTGAAAGATTTTCCGAAATATCATCGGCAATTATTTCGCCTTGGTTTATAATGATAACCCTTTTGCAAACCGACTGAATTTCCGAAAGGATATGGGAAGAAAGAATAATGGTATGGTTCTTTCCAAGCTTTGCAATAAGGTTTCTAATCTCGATGATTTGCTTGGGGTCAAGACCAACGGTTGGCTCATCAAGAATTAAAACATCGGGGTTGCCGATAAGGGCCTGAGCAAAGCCAACCCTTTGGCGATAACCCTTTGAAAGATTTTTGATAAGGCGGTTTTGAACATCATCAATCTTAACCAATTTTAAAATTTCATTTATATGGGCTTTTTTAGGGAATTTAACCTTTTTTAAATCGTATACAAAATCGAGGTATTCTCTAACCTTCATATCCATATAAAGCGGTGGCAATTCGGGCAGATAGCCAATTCTCTTCTTTGCCTCTTCGGGATTTTCGGTAATATCAAAACCATCAATCTCAACCTTTCCTTGAGTTAGAGAAAGGTATCCGGTTAGGATATTCATAATAGTTGATTTTCCGGCACCGTTAGGGCCTAAAAAACCGATTACCTCGCCCTTTTCAATGTTGAAATTAACATCTTTAACGGCAAGATGGGAACCGTATCGCTTGGAAAGACCGGTAACACTAATCATTTTTATTCCTCCTGAAAGTTTTTAACATTATGATGATATCAAAAAAATATATGATAAAAATAAACAAATTGTAAATTATTAGGTTTCTTCTTTTTTGAAAGAGGGGAGCTGGGCAACTATTATTGCGATAAAAACAAGAATACAGCCTAAAATTTCACTGCCTGATAATATGTTTCCTGAAATGAGCCAACCGCCAAGAGCGGCAAAAACACTTTCAAGGCTCATGGATATTGAAGCTATTGCAGGCTCGGCAAACTTTTGACCGACAATTTGTAGGGTATAAGCTATTCCGCTAGACATAACGCCAAGATATAAAATTTGAGGAGCAGCAGCTAAAATACCGCTTATTGTGGTGCTTTCAAACTCGAAAATAAGAGAAAGCAGGGAAGATATAATACCGCAAACTATAAACTGCATTATCGAAAGCTTTATTCCGCCGGTAATGCCAACATACTTATCAATGGCAAGAATATGGAATGAAAAGCTTATAGCACAAAGGAAAACTAAAATATCGCCTAAGTATATTCCGTTTAAAGAGCCGTTAAAGCAAAGCTTATAAATTCCGAATATTGCAATAATAACTCCTGCCCAAATTAGAGGCTTTATTTTTTTGCCTAAAAAAACTGAGAATATTGGAACTAATATAACATAGAGAGCGGTTAAAAATCCTGCCCTTGCCTCGCTTGCAACACCTTTAGGATAATAAGCTAGTCCAAATTGCTGAAAATTAACCGATATAGCTAAAAGTGTTCCGCAAATAACAGCCGAAAGCAAATATTTCTTTTTGACTTGTTTTTGCTTTGGGAAAAACGGTTTTTTTTCTTTTATATTGGTAAAAAGATAGAAAATATAGAGGGCTAAAGCTCCAACAAAACTGCGAAGAGCGTTAAGGCAAAAAGGCTCAACTAATTCTACTGCGGCAGTTTGGGCAACAAATGCCAAGCCCCATATAAGCGAAGCCAAGATAAGAATAAGGCTTCCTTTTAGGTTATTAAACTTCATTTCAAGGCTCCTTGATACTGAGAGAAATTCTTTTCTTTTCTATATCAACCGAGAGAACATAAACCTCAACGATATCTCCAACCTTCAGAACTTCACTGGGGTGTTTGATAAATCTATCGGTAATTCTTGAGATATGAACAAGTCCGTCCTGATGAACGCCGATATCAACAAAAGCACCGAAATCGATAACGTTTCGAACCGTTCCTTTGAGCTTCATACCTGTTTTAAGGTCTTCCATAGACATAACATCTTGGCGAAGCACCGGTGGGGGAAGCTCATCACGTGGGTCTCTTCCCGGACGTTCTAATTCGTTTATTATATCGTTAAGGGTTGGAACGCCGATTTCAAGCTCTTGGGCGGTATTTTCAATGCCTTTAGCATTGACTATATCGCTGAGATTTTTGATGTTGTTTTCTCTTAAATCTTTTTCGCTGTAATCACAAAGTTTTAAGAGTTTCTTGGCGGCATCATAGCTTTCGGGGTGAACCGAGGTGTTATCAAGTGCATTTTTGCCGTCATTAATTCTCAAAAATCCTGCGCATTGTTCAAATGCTTTAGGTCCGAGTTTTGAAACCTTTTTGAGCTCTGAACGAGAGGTGAACTTTCCGTTTTCCTCACGATATAAAACAATATTCTTAGCAAGGGCAGAGCCTATGCCCGCAACCCTTGATAAAAGCTGAACCGAGGCGGTATTAAGGTCAACACCAACCGAGTTAACGCAAGATTCAACAACGCCATCGAGTGCCGAACTTAATTGGTTTTGGGGCATATCGTGCTGATATTGACCAACTCCAATAGCCTTTGGCTCTATCTTAACAAGCTCGGCTAAGGGGTCTTGCATTCTTCTTGCTATCGAAACAGCGCTCCTGAGGGATACATCGTATTCAGGGAACTCTTCGGCTGCAAGCTTAGAGGCCGAGTAAACGCTCGCACCCGCTTCGCTAACAACCATATAGGAAAGCCCTGTGCCCAGTTCTTTTATAACATCGGCGGCAAAGGCTTCGGTTTCTCTACTTGCCGTTCCGTTGCCGATAGCAAAAACCTCAGCCGAATGTTTTTTAACAAGGCCTTTTATAATTTCTTTAGCTTCTTCAATCTTCATTTTTGGGGGAACAGGGTATATAACGGCAGTATCAAGCACCTTGCCTGTTCCGTCAACAACAGCAACCTTGCAACCTGTTCTATAACCGGGGTCAAGGCCGATGGTTATTTTATCTTTAACGGGGGGTTGCATAAGAAGTTGTTTTAAATTATCCGAAAAAACCTTTATTGCCGAGGTTGATGCCTTTTCGGTAAGCTCTGAGCGAATTTCTCTCTCAATTGAGGGGAAAATGAGGCGGGAATAAGCATCCTCGGCGGCAAGTCGGACCGTTTCGGTTGCCTTAGAACCCTCTTTTATATGTGATTTTGAGATAATAAACATAGCTTTATCTCTATCAAAATCTATTGAAACCTTTAAAAGATTTTCCTTTTCGCCTCTATTAATTGCCAAAATTCTATGATTGGCAATTTTGGAAACGGGCTCGCTATAATCGGCATACATTTCATAAACGCCAATATCTTCCGCATTAGCTTTAACGGTTAAAATTCCATGTGCTGAGCAAACAAAACGCATTCTGCGGCGAACATCGGCATCATCCGAAATTTTTTCGGCAATTATATCCATGGCGCCTGAGAGAGCATCCTCAGCAGTTTCAACACCAAGCTCTATATTTATATAATCCTTTGCAAGCTCAATAGGCTCCGGGCAATCGGGTAACTGCTCATAAATAATCTCGGCCAAAGGCTCAAGACCTTTTTCCTTTGCAACGCTGGCTCTGGTTTTCCTCTTTTTCTTATAAGGGCGATAAATATCATCAAGCTCGGTAAGGGTTGAAGCATTATCGATAGCCGCAATTAACTCATCGGTTAAAGCTCCCTGTTCCTCGATCGATTTTTTGATTTTCTCCCTTGTTTCTTCCATATTGCGAAGGTATGAAAGCCTGTCCGACAACTCTCTTAAAACCTGGTCGTCAAGAGAGCCGGTTGCTTCCTTGCGGTAACGGGCAATAAAGGGTATGGTGTTGCCCTCATCTATAAGCTTAACGGTATTCTCAACCTGAAAAGGCTTAAGAGAAAATTCGGCGGTTAAAACCTTAATTAAATCCATCATTTTCCTCCAAGTAAAAATTCTTATTAATTATATATTAATTATATTAAGATTGCAATAGTGCAACCTGATAAAAATGAATTGACTTTACTAGTGAAATTATATATAATGATTGTGTATGAAAAGTTGAAGGAGGCAGGGGAATGAGATTGTTAGCGGTTGGCGATATTTGCGGTCAGTCAGGCTGTGATCATCTACTTAAAATCCTGCCTTTTTTGAAGAAAGAGAAGGGGATAGATGCTGTTATTGTTAACGGCGAAAATTCGGCTGAGGGCAATGGAATAACCCCCCAGAGTGCCAACCTTTTATTCTCAGCAGGAGCCGATGTTATAACAGGAGGAAATCATTCTTTAAGAAGACCTGAGGTATATGATTTTCTTGATAGCAACCCATTTATTTTAAGACCCGATAATCTTCCTGACGAGTCTGCGGGCAAGGGCTATTGCCTTGTTGATTTTGGAAGCTTTAGTATGGCGGTTATAAATCTTTCGGGAAGGATTTATCTTGAAAGAGTTAACGCTGAAAATCCTTTTAAAAGTGTTGATTTATTGCTTGAAAGGGCAAAGGTGGATGGAGCGAAAATCATAGTTGTTGATTTTCATGCAGAGGCAACAAGCGAGAAAAAAGCCATGGGCTTTTATCTTGATGGCAAGGTTTCCGCCGTTTTCGGAACACACACTCATATTCAAACTGCCGACGAAGAGATTTTAGAGGGTGGAACGGGATATATAACCGACCTTGGTATGACAGGGCCAAAGGATTCGGTTTTAGGAGTTGAAAAGGAAATAATAATAAATAGACTTAGAGATAACGATATGTCCAAGTTTGTTTTTGCTGATGGAAAATGTCAGCTTTGCGGCTGCATTTTTGATATAGATAAGAATGGAAAATGCATAGGCATAGAAAGAATTAGAGTCTAACGGAGAATAAGATGAAGATAGTAAAAATCATTGCTTTTCTTTTGGCTGTGTTGTTGTGTTTTGGGCTTTGCGGATGCAAAGAAAATCCCCAAAACATATCTTCAACCGGCTTGGTTGAGGGAGAAGCTTCCGGCAAAGGAAAGGATAATATAACCCTGCTTTATTCGGCAGCCGATACCTTTAATCCATACACTGCAAAGACCGATGTTAACCGTCAGCTTTGCAAGCTTATATACGAGCCGTTAATCAAGCTTGATAATGAGTTTAACCCTATTTTAAGTATTGCCGAGTCGGCTGAGGTAACGGGTAACAAATGCGTTGTTAAAATTAAGAATATAAAGTTTTCGGATGGCTCTTATATAACGGCTGATGATGTTGTTTATTCGGTAAATAAGGCAAGAGCTGAGGGCTCGGTTTATGCGCCCTCTCTTTATGTTGTGTCGAGTGTTTCGGCGGCTGATGGCAAAACGGTTGAGTTTAGTCTCAATAAGTCCGACCCATATTTTAAAAATCTTTTAACCTTTCCTATAATCAAATCGGGAAGCGATAACATAACCGATTCGGATAGCGTTTTGCAACCGCCTGTGGGAAGCGGAAGATACAAGGTTAATGATGAAAAAACAAGCCTTGTTATAAACAATAACTATTATGGCGCCAAATCGGAAATCAAAAAGATAAATCTTATAAATGCACCCGATAGGGAATCGGTTGCTCATTATGTTGAAATAGGTGCGGCTGATATTTATTTTAACAATGTTTCAAGTGATGAAATCATAAGAATGAGCGGCGAGAAGTTAGATATAAATTCCAACAATATGGTTTATATCGGAATCAACCGAAATTACGGTGTTTTAGGTGAAAATGCTCTAAGGCAGGCTCTTTCTTCAGGACTTGATAGACAGAAGCTTTGCAGAGATGCTTTTTATAATAATGCCCTGCCCGCAACAGGCTTTTTCAATCCCGTTTGGGAGCCTGTTAAGGCGGTTCAAAATATACAAATTACGGCAAAAAATGAAATAACTGTTGAGAATTTAGAAAAAATAGGTTATAATAATTTGGATAATGGCAAAAAGCTGCAGTTAACCTTGCTTGTTAACAGCGAAAACAGGCTTAGGGTTGCGGCGGCTTATGAGATAGCAAATCAGCTTAAAGACTTCGGTATTAAGATAACCGTTATTGAGAAAAGCTATGAGCAATATAAAGCCAGTCTTTCTTCGGGAAATTTCCAGTTGTTCCTTGGCGAAACAAGGCTTACCGATAATATGGATATTTCGAGTATGATAACCAAGGGCTCAAGTGCGGCGTTTGGAATTAAGGAAGGCGAAACTTCCGAAGAGGTTGTTATAAATGGTTTATATTCGGGAAGCAATTCGATTGCCGATGTTGCAGCAGTTTTGCAAAGTGAGATGCCATTTATTCCGCTTTGTTATAAAACAGGTGTTTTGTTTTATAGTGATAACATCGAAAATGTTAAGAACTCCTCAGCGAGTGATATTTATTTTTCGATTGAATCATATATAGTTAAGTAGTGATATAGTTTTATAGGAGGATGAAATATGATAGCTTATGAAACCAGATTGGGTAGAATAGATATATCGGAAGGTTATCTCTCTAAGCTTATCGGCCATGAGGTAACTTCTTGTTTCGGTGTTGTTGGAATGGTTCCTAAGGATAGCAAGCAGGCAATCTTCAGCAAGCTTTCTAAGGATGAGCCTATTGATACAGGTATCAGGGTTATAGGCAACGCTGAAGGCGTTAAGGTTGAACTTCATATTGTTGTTGTTTACGGAATGAATATCAACGCAATAGCTGCAAGTATAACCGAAAAGGTTAAATATATAGTTAAAGAAAAAACAGGAATTACGGTTGATAAGGTTATCGTTAAGATAGACGGTATTAAAGAATAACCTGTAATATAGCCTTTGATAAGGAGTGTTTTAATTGATAAACGGCGATATATTGAGGGACGCCATAATTTCGGCTGCCAATAATCTTGCCAATAATCGCAAACAATGCGATGATTTAAATATATTCCCCGTGCCGGATGGCGATACGGGAACAAATATGTCTATGACCCTTGCAAATTCCGCAAGAGAGCTTGAAAAGATTTCTGGCGAAACGGCAGGCAAGGTGGCTTCGGTTAATGCTTCGGCTTTGCTTAGAGGAGCCAGAGGAAACTCTGGAGTTATCACCTCGCTTTTATTCCGTGGCTTTGCAAAGGGAATAGGTGATGATGAGTTTGTAACTGCCGAAAACATAGCCAATGCTTTTGTTTTGGGTGTTGAAGCTGCTTATAAGGCTGTTATGAAGCCAACCGAAGGAACCATTTTAACAGTGGCCCGTGTGGCCTCTGAATATGCAAAAGAAGCTTATGAGAGCGGTAAAGAGGCTCTTGAGGTTTTTGAGGCTGCTATTGAGGGAGCAGAAAAGGCTTTGGCTGAGACCCCCGAACTTCTTCCTGTTCTTAAAAAAGCAGGTGTTGTTGATGCGGGCGGCTTTGGTTTTGTTTTAATTCTTAAGGGTATGCTTTCGGTGCTTAAAGACGGCGTTATGATTAAATCTTCTAACGTTGCGGCCGAAGAGCCTGAGCAAGAGGAATCAAGAAACGCCGCAGGTGAGTTTGAAACCGAGATTACCTTTACCTATTGCACCGAGTTTATAGTTAATAGAAACCCTGAGTGCGAGAAGGAACCCAATGAGTTAAGATTATATCTTGAAACTATTGGCGATTGTGTTGTTGTGGTTGATGATGACGAGATTATTAAGGTTCATGTTCATACCGACCACCCTGGAAACGCTATTGAAAATGCTTTAACCTTCGGTGCCTTAGTTCACTTGAAGATTGAAAATATGCGTGACCAGCACGAAAGAGCTAAACACGATGCTCAGCAGGCTAAGAAAAAGCCCGCAAAGAGTGCTGACCGCACCGAGACCTATACCCCTGTTGAGCCCGAGAAGCCTGTTGGCTTTGTTTCGGTTTGCGCAGGTGATGGTTTAGCTGAACTATTCAAGGATTTAGGTGTTGATACCGTTGTTAGCGGCGGTCAAACTATGAATCCGAGCACTGATGACATATTAAAGGCTATTGAAACAACTCCTGCTGAAACTGTTTTTGTTCTTCCTAACAACAAAAACATCATTATGGCGGCTGAACAGGCTATCCCGATTAGCACAAGGAAGGTTATCGTTCTTCATACCAGAACAATCCCTCAGGGAATAACCGCAATGCTTAATTTCGACCCCGAGGCTGAGGATGAGGCAAACGCTATCGAGATGCAAAAGGCTGCCGAAAAGATAGCAACAGGTCAAATAACCTTTGCTGCAAGGGATTCCGATTTTGATGGTCATAAAATCAAAAAGGGCGAGCTTATGGCTTTGCTTGGCGGTAAAATCATTAATGTTGATACCGACCTTGAGCGCTCGGTTATGAAGCTTCTTAAATCAATGATTAAGAAGGATAGCGAGTTTGTTACCGTTATTTATGGTGAGGATGTAACCGAAGAGCAGGCATTAGCTATAGAGGCCAAGGTTCAGGAAAAATACGGCGATAAAACCGAGATTACCTTTATTAATGGCGGTCAACCCGTATATTACTATATCATTTCTGTTGAATGAGGTGTTTTTTATGATAACAGCCGCCACCGATATTCAATATCTCAAGGGTGTTGGTGAAAAAAGAGCTGTTGTTTTGAAAAATAGGGGCATCGATACTATCGGTGCCCTTTTGCGTTTTTACCCGAGAGCCTATCTTGATTGGACCGATATTAAGCCGATTGAGAGGGCTTTTTTCGGCGAAAGTGCTTGTGTTAAGGCTAAAATTATAAGCGAAATAAGTGAGAATAAAAAGCGTCAGGGTATGACCATTTATAAATTTATAGTTGAAGATAATTCGGCTCAAATGGAAATAACCCTTTTTAATCAAAAGTTTTTGGCCCAAAAATTAAGAATGGGCAGGGAATACCTTTTCTATGGTAAAATAACAGGTAGCTTCATTATAAAGCAAATGAGCTCTCCCGAGATTATGGAGGCTGATTTTTGCGGTATTGAGCCTATTTATCCCGCCTCTAAACAGATGTCCTCTAAGGCTATTGAAAAGTTGGTCAAAACGGCACTTTCAAGCCTTGAAATGCCCGAAATTTTGCCGAAAGAAATAATTGAAAGAAATAGCCTTTGTTCTATAAACTTTGCTTTAGAGAATATCCATTTCCCAAAAACTAAAGAGGGTCTTGAAAAGGCTAAAAAACGCCTTGTTTTCGAGGAACTTTTTATTTTGCAGATGGGACTTTCCTTACTCAAAAAGCGTTCAAGAGGAAAGGCTGGTTGTAGAATAGACCAAAGCTATTTTGAGGAGTTTCAAAAGACCTTACCATTTGAGATGACATCGGCTCAAAAAAGGGTATCAGAGGAATGCTTTGCCGATATGAAATCGGGAAGACCGATGAATAGACTGATTCAAGGCGATGTTGGAAGCGGTAAAACTGCGGTTGCGGCGGCGCTTATTTTTGCGGCGGCAAAGAATAATTTTCAGTCAGCATTAATGGCGCCAACCGAAATTTTGGCCGAACAGCATTTTGAAACCCTTAAAAAATTACTTGATGGAACCGATTTTAGATGTGCTTTGCTAACAGGCTCTTTAACCAAAAAACAAAAAAATGGCGTTAAAGAGGGACTAAAATCGGGTGAAATCAATGTTGTTATAGGCACCCATGCATTGATTGTGGATGATGTTGAGTTTGAAAATTTAGGTCTTGTTATAACCGATGAACAGCACCGCTTCGGTGTGGGACAGCGAAACCGCCTTTCATCAAAGGGCGAAAATCCGCATACACTTGTTATGTCGGCAACGCCAATACCAAGAACCTTGGGGCTTATCATCTATGGCGACCTTGATATCAGTATAATTGATGAATATCCTAAGGGCAGACAAAAGATAGATACTTATTCGGTTGATTCATCATACCGAGGCAGAATTTATAAATACATTAAAAAATTCTTGGATGAGGGAAGACAAGGGTATATCGTTTGCCCCTTGGTTGAGGAGAATGAAACGGTTGACATAACACCTGCAACCGAATATTATAAACAGCTTACCGAGGGCGAATTTAAGAACTATTCGGTAGGCCTGTTGCACGGAAAAATGAAACCCGCCGAAAAGGAAAAGGTAATGTCTGCCTTTGCTAAGGGGGATATACAGCTTCTTGTTGCAACAACCGTTATTGAGGTTGGAATTGATGTTCCAAATGCCGTTATAATGGTTATTGAAAATGCCGAGAGATTTGGTCTTTCTCAGCTTCATCAGTTGAGGGGAAGAATAGGAAGAGGCGAATATAAGTCGGATTGTATTCTAATTTCGGATGTTAAGGGCGAGGAAACCAGGAATAGACTTTCGGTTATTAAAAATACCGCCGATGGCTTTAAAATCGCCGATGCCGACCTTGAAATGCGAGGCCCGGGCGACTTTTTGGGTAAAAGACAACACGGACTTCCCGATATGCGAATTGCCGATATTTTCGCTGATAGAGCGGTGTTAAGACTTGCAGGCAAAGAGGTTGAGGCATTGCTTTTAAAAGACCCGTCCTTAAAGCTTGAGGAAAATAAGTGGTTAAGACAGGAGATTATCGCACTTTATAAAAAACTTAATAATAATTAAGAGGTTGATTTTATGTTTAAAGAGATTAGTCCAAAAGAGATTCAGGGCAATCTTATAAAAATGATTGCTGATGAATGGATGCTGATAACTGCAGGCAGCCAAGAAAAATATAATATGATGACTGCCTCTTGGGGATTTGCAGGTGAAATTTGGGGGAATGACAGTGTTGTAGCGCTTATCAGACCCCAAAGATATACTATGGAATTTGTTGAAAATTCCGATTATTTTACCCTTAGCTTTTATGGTGATGAAAAGGCAATTCACAAGGTTTGCGGTTCAAAATCGGGAAGAGATGTTGATAAAACTGCCCTAACAGGATTAACACCTGTTTTCTCGGATAATACTGTTTATTTCGATGAGGCAAGACTTGTTTTGATTTGCAAAAAGCAGTATGTTGGCAAGCTTGAGGCTGAAAATTTTATAGATAAAGAACCGCTCAAATGGTATAATGATGATTTTCATTATATGATTATAGGAAAGATAGAAAAGGTGCTTGTTAAATGAAGATAGTTATAGCTTCGGATATTCATGGCTCAGCTTTTTTTTGCGAGCTTTTAATGAATGCAATAAAAAAAGAAAACCCCGATAAAATTATTTTTTTAGGCGATATTTTGTATCACGGACCCCGAAATGATTTACCAAAGGATTATGCACCCAAAAAGGTTATTGAAATGCTAAATCCTCTAAAGGAGCAAATTATATCGGTTAGAGGAAACTGCGAGGCTGAGGTTGACCAAATGGTGCTTGATTTCTCGGTTTTAGAGGATTATAAAACCTTCGAGTTTGGCGATAAAAAGGCGGTTTTAACCCACGGGCATTTGGAAAGTGATAGACTTCCTGATATGAAGGATTTTGATATACTTCTAAACGGCCATACCCATATCCCAAAATGCGAGCAAAAAGAGGGATATATATTTATGAATCCGGGCTCTGTTTCTATACCTAAAGAAAACAGCCCCCATAGTTATATGGTATTTGAAAATAATCAGTTTTTATGGAAAAACCTCGAGAATGGGGAAGTATATAAAACCAAAAAGCTGTAAGGCGATGCCTTACAGCTTTTTTTGTAGGGGCGGATGCCCTCATCCGCCCGAAAATATTTTATAAAATTTAACGGGTCGATGTGGGCATCGACCCCTACGAATTAGATTCATACTGCCTTATTGAGTATCGCAGTTAAAACGGTTATATCATCCTCGTGGTTATCGTTTCTTCGCCGTTTTGCACATTCGCAAAGCCTTTCGGCTAATTCTTGAGCCGAGCCATCTTGCCAAGCTTCGATTTCGGCTCTGAGCCAATCGGTGCCCGAGCCTGTTGCCCCGTCCGACATCATAACAACTATATCTCCCGCTTTGCATTTAATTGATGCCTTATCAAAGCCGATATCCCTTAGTATTCCGGCAGGAAGTGAGGTGCTTTCGGCTTTTCCTGTTTTACCCGAGCGTCTTATAATAGTTGGTGCTGCACCCGCCTTATAAAGCTCGGTTGTGCCTGTGTATAGGTCTATACTCGCAATATCAACCGTTGCAAGCGATTCATCGGTTGATTTAAAGAGCATTGAGGAATTAAGTATTCTCAAGGAGCAGTCATAACCGAAGCCTGCTTTTATAAGTCTTGCCATAAGGCCTGAAGCCATAGCGCCGTCAACAGCGGCTCGGCCGCCCGTTCCCATTCCATCCGATAAAACCATAACAAAATGGCCTCTGGAATCAACAAAATACTTATAAGCATCACCACACATATTTGAGCCTGAGGCGCATATTTGCTCGGCACCGATATCAACCGTTAGGCAGGCGTGCTCATTTATAACAATAAAGATATCATTTCCAACCTGACTAATGGTTGGAGCATCAAAATCCCTCTCGCAAACAACCGATAGCATTTTCATAACCTGAAGCTTATTGATTATAAGCTCGGGTGTTTTTTTAAGTTTAAATTCCAGTGTCATTCTGCCGAATTTATCTATTCTACTACTTGCTTCTTCAACCCTTATATCAAGATTTTTAAGGGCGGCGGCTGCGTTTTCGGCGGCGGTTATATCAAACTGCTCATCATTTTTAAACTCAAGGCTCAAATCATAAAGCATAGAGGAAATACCATCAAACTGGTCGGAAACAACTGAACGCACCTCATCAATTCGGCTTTCTGCGGCAATAGACGAGGCATAATCGGAATAGCGCCGATAAGCCGCATTTGCAATTTTGGAGGTGCGAAGGCATCTGCCTTTAAATTCCTTGGGTGCTGCACTTTCGGGGGAAATATCTCCTTGTTTTATGGCCTTTGTTATTTCTAAAATAGCGCCTATTGTATCATCCCTTCGGCTTTCCCAACAATGAACTCTGAGTTTACAGCCTGCGCAGGCATCCTGTTCTATCGCTGTTATAACGCTTGAAAAATCGGGGGAATTGATTTTTGATAGCTCTCGGGATACCTGCTCAACTGTTTCAGAAACATCCGATAGCGCATTGGAGGCAAGTTCAAGGCGCATGGTAAGTGATTTTTTAAGCCCTGTTGGGACTATTAGATGGGGCGTTGAAGAAAATAATTTTCCAAGATAAATACCCGCCTTTCGAGGCAGGGTTAAAAAGAGAGCCGAGCCTAAAGAGGCTTCGATTAGAGTTCTTGAAACGAGGGTTAAATCAGCCGAGGAAACCGAGCCTAAAAAGGCGAAAATCAAAACCGAAATGATTTGAGCATATTTTCCAAGGGATGAGAAAATCCCTGCCATAAGTCCTGCAAAGGCAAAGCTTATTCCAATACTGCCCGAAACTCCGCTAAGGCTAAGTGTCAGCGCCACTGCAATTCCGCCAACAGCACCCGAAATTATACCGCCGTATTTCGAGGCGGTAAGGATTAGCAAAATTCCAAGGATTCTGCCAAGTGAAACACCGTTAAGCTCGAATCCGTTAAGCCCCATTAAAAGCAGACTTATAACTATTAAAAGGGCAGAAAGTTCGTCTGCCGATAGCCCGGTTGTTTGCTTTTGGAGGGCTTTAAAGCTTATTGCGGTGAAATATGCACCTGCGGCACAAAGAAGCCCATCAACCGCAAAGTCCAGGAAATTTATTTTAGCGCTTTTGAGGGCTACAGCCGAGGTTAAAATATTGCTGATAAAGGCTATAAAGGTTATGAAAAAGGGGTTGGAAACTAGCTTTTGATATGAACTTAAAAGCAGTTTTATTGCTAGTATTGCAAAGAGTGCGGCTATGTATCTAAATGCGTTTGTATTGCCCGATGGAATAAAATAGCCGATAAAAATTCCGAGCGCCGCCGATGGTGTTAAAGGCAAACTACAGCCTGCTATAAATGATAAACCAAAAGGAAGAAGCTTGTCCAACACTATGGCTCTGGTAGAAATAAATCCTGTTAAAAAGCTAAAAAAATGTGTTGCTCCTGCAAAAAAGAGCTCTTTTGCCGAGTAATTTTCAATTTTATTTGATATTTTAACAATATCCTTCAATTAAATCACCGCCTATAATTCTATTTTCAATTATATATGGAGGATGAGGTTTATTTTGTCAAAGCGTGGTGCAAAAAAAGAAAAGTTTTTGCAATATTTTATGAAAATGTATAAAATTTGGAAATAAACCAACTCTAACTTAGGGTGGTTATATGAAAAAGTTTAAAATTTTAATCTCGGTTGTGTTGATTATTTGCCTTTCCTCTCTTTGTGTTTCTTCTCTTTCTAAAATCGGCTCGCAGTCGGATGAGGTGAAACAAATCCAGACGGTGCTTAAACAAAAGGGTTATTATCAGGGGAATATAGACGGCATTTTCGGAACTAACACCAAAAAGGCGGTAACCGATTTTCAAAGAGATAATGGACTTAAGGTTGATGGAATTGCAGGCACTCAAACCCTCAAAGCCTTAGGAATTGCATCCTCGGGCGGTTATACCTCATCCGATTTCGACCTTTTGGCTCGTATCATTTCAGCAGAGGCAAGAGGTGAAAGCTATCTCGGACAGGTTGCGGTTGGTGCGGTGGTTTTAAACAGGATTGAGCATCCATCTTTCCCTGATACTTTATCTGGAGTGGTTTATCAAAAAGGTGCTTTTTCTTGCCTTAATGACGGACAGTTTTATAAGCCTGTTGCCGACAGTGCATACCGTGCGGCATCGGATGCTTTGAGCGGTGTTGACCCATCGGGAGGTGCGATTTATTATTACAATCCCGATAAATCAACTAACAAATGGATTTTTTCAAGACCGATTATAACAACAATCGGCAAACACCGTTTTTGCAGTTGATTGACTAATAAAATAATATGTGATAAAATAAATCAGGCGAAAGCCTGATTTTATTTTTAAGGATATAATAATGCAAAAAAATCAAGAAATTATTTTAGAGATAACCGATTATACTGCCGAGGGCAGCGGTGTTGGTAAATATGAGGGTATGGCAGTTTTTGTTCCCGAAACGGCTGTTGGCGATACCATAAAAGCACTTATTTTAAAGGTTAAAAAAGCCTATGCCTTCGGCAAGGTTTTAGAGATAATTAAACCTTCTTCTAATAGGTGCTCTTGTGATTGCGGTGTTTTTTCGAAATGTGGCGGTTGCGCTTTCAGGCATATAAATTATGAGGCTGAGAAGACCTTTAAGGAAAATAAGGTTTATGAGGCGGTTAAAAGAATAGGCGGGGTTGATATGAAACCTCAACCTATTATTTATGATAAAGATTTGAGATACCGCAATAAAGTTCAGTATCCCGTAAACTTTGATGGCAAGGCCGGTTTTTATGCTTTTCATTCTCATAGAATAGTGCCGATAAATGATTGTCTTTTGCAACCGATAGAGTTTAAAGGTATAATTTCGGTAATAGAAAATTGGATAAAGAAAAACAGCATTAGTGTTTATAATGAGGAAAACGGCAAGGGACTTATTCGCCATATATTTATAAGAAAGGCCGAAAAAACCAATGAGATTATGGTGGCCCTTGTTATAAATAGTGATGATATTTCTCAAAAAGATGAGCTGATAAATGAGCTTTTAAAGGAAAACTCAAATATCAAGAGTATAGGGCTTAATATAAATAAAAACAGAACTAATGTTATTTTAGGAAATCTTTCAAAAACCATTTATGGCGAGGACTATATTGTTGATATTCTTTGCGGAATAAAGGTGCGTCTTTCCTTGCTTTCTTTCTATCAAGTTAACAGGGATATGGCGGAAAAGCTCTATAATAAGGCTCGGGAATATGCAAAGCCCGAGAATAAAACCGTTCTTGACCTTTATTGCGGAGCAGGAACAATAGGTCTTTCAATGGCTAGGGAAGCCAAGAAAGTTATAGGTGTTGAAATTATTCCTGAGGCTGTGAAAGATGCCGAGTTTAACGCTAAAAACAATGGAATAAAAAATGCAAGGTTTATTTGCGGCGATGCGGCAAAGGCCGCCGAGAAGTTAGCAGAAGAAAATATCAAAACCGATGTTGTTATAGTTGACCCACCAAGAAAGGGTTGCTCTGAGGAGCTTATAAAAACTATTGCCTATAAATTTTCGCCCGATAGGGTGGTTTATGTTTCCTGCGACCCGGCAACTCTCGCTCGAGATATAAAGCTTTTTAGCGAGAATGGATATAAGCTAATAGAGTATACTCCGGCTGACTTATTCCCAAGAACAAGCCATGTGGAAACTGCCGCTTTGCTTATTAAAGGTTGAAATAATCATACTTTTATGGTATAATATTTTAAATTTTTAAATTTTGGAGGTCTTTATG
>CAJGDQ010000004.1 GCA_904502215.1 Clostridiaceae bacterium | reverse complement strand
GGTATCAGCTCCCATAAGAGAAAACTTAAGACCAACCGCTCTATAAAGCGCCCCTGTATCAACATAAATAAAACCAAGGCTTTTAGCCGCAAGTCTTGAAAGTGAACTTTTACCTGCTCCTGCAGGTCCATCAATAGCAACCGAAATCATAATTTTTTCTCCTTATAAATTTTCTCCTGCAACCGCTCCCGTTGAAAAAGCAATTTGCAAATTAAATCCGCCGGTTAGTGCGTCAACATCTATAACCTCTCCCGCAAAGAAGAGTCCCTCAATAATTTTCGACTCCATCGTAGCAGGATTGATTTCCTTAACAGATATTCCGCCCCTTGTGATTATAGCCTCTTCAATAGGTCTTGAAGAGGTAATATTAAGCGGAAAAGCCTTTAAAAACTCGCAAAATCTTTTGCGGCTTTCTTTATCAATCTTGTTAACCTTTTCATAAGGGTTTATTCCCGATAAAGAAATAACAACGGGAATTAAACTCTTGGGTAAAAGCTTATCAAGCGAATTTGAAAAATCCTTATTTATATTCTCTTTGAAATCCCTTAAAATTCTTTCATCAAGTTGTTCTAAGGAAAGAGCAGGCTTTAAGTCAATATAAGCTTTATATTGTTTTTCGCCAAGCCCTGTCATATAAGCTGAGGCCGATAAAACCAATGGACCCGATATTCCAAAATGGGTGAAAAGCATTTCACCAAGCTCCGAAAAAACAGCTTTTTTCTTGCCTTCCTCAAAAACCGAAAGCTTAACATTTTTAAGAGATAACCCCGAAAGCCTTGAGCAAATGCCCTCGTGGCATTCAAGAGGTATTAAAGATGGTTTAATTTGCGTTACAGTATGACCTAATTCCTCAGCAATACTGTAACCATCCCCTGTTGAGCCTGTGAGAGAGTAAGATGCTCCGCCTGTGGCCAATAAAACACTATCCGCCAATAAGGTTTCTTCGTTTTTAAGTAAAACACCGTAAACCTTACTATCCTCTGTTAATATTTTTAAGGCGCTGCCGCAAATTATTTTAACCTTAGCTTTTTTAGAAGCATTAAAGAGAGCATCAACTATGTCAACCGCCCTATCCGATACAGGAAAAACCCTGTTTCCCCTTTCGATTTTAAGCTCAACTCCTAAATCTTCAAAAAACTCCATAGTATCTTTAGGGGTGAATTTTGAAAAAGCGGAATATAAAAATCTGGGATTTCTCGGGATATTTGAAAATAAAGACTCATTATCGCAGTTGTTAGTGAGATTGCATCTTCCCTTTCCTGTTATCATAACCTTGCGAAGAATTTTCTCATTCTTTTCAACAACCGTTATCTCGGCTTCCTTCCCATATCTTGAAGCCGCCTTTAATGCCGCCATAATTCCTGCGGCACCTCCGCCAATTATAACTATTCTTTTCAAAATCCCACCTACCTTTACAACTAATTATTTTACACCAAACCTTTAAAAAAGTAAACCATAAAATGTCGGTGAATGTCGGTTTTATTTTCTTTTAATATTATGCTACGGCATAAAAAGCCGAATAATTTAAAAGGAATGTTTTTATGATTAAAGCAGAAGTATTAAACCAAAAAATCAGGCTTGATGCCGAAATAGTTGCCGCCAACAGTGTGAATTTTCTTGAAATAAAGTTTATTCTTGATAATAGTTGGAACGGCACCGTTAAAACTGCCGTTTTCGAAAATGAAGGTTTTAAAACAGCTGTTGTTATGGAAGAAGGGAATCCCCTTTATTTAGGCGATAACACCTGTCTTGTTCCCTTTGAGGTTATAAAGCCACCTTTCTTTTCTGTTTCCATAAACGGAATAGGAAATGAAAAGGTTATAACAACCGTTCCCTCAAAAATCAAGGTTTATGAAAGTGGTGATTTAGAGGCAGATACACCCGGGGAATACACACCCTCTCAATATGAGCAATTAGTTTTAATTTTAGGGGAAACAAAACAGATTGCTTTTTCTGTAAGACAAGATGCCGACAACGGACTTTTCAAGGGTGATAAGGGTGATAAGGGCGATAAGGGTGATAAGGGTGACAAAGGAGCAAAGGGTGATAAAGGAGACAGAGGTGAAATTGGCCCTCAGGGTCCTCAAGGTGTTGCAGGCGCTGTAACTCCGGAATTTATCGCACTTTCAGATAGCGTTAATTCTAACCGTATTTTAGCCGAAACGGCTGCTGAAAGGGCTGAAGCCTCTGCCAATGCTATCATTAAAAACGAAGAACAATATCTTTCATCTATGAAGAACAAACTTACAGGAAAAATTATTTCAGTTAATGATATTTCCCCTATTGAACATAATATGGAGGCTGTGCTTTCAAGCGATACCATAACGGATTTTTCTTCTGTTTCGCTTACTAAATGCGGAAGAAATTTCTTTAATTTAGGAAAACTTTCAGATTATGAATGTAATCATATTGCCCTTTCGGTTTCCGAAAACGGGCTAATAGGGACAAAAACCCAATCAGGTGCAATTTCCCATATATTTAATTTAAGAAAAATTCCAAATGGAACATACCGTTTCAAAGGTATTGCTCCTACCAATATAAACTTTTTATGCAGGCTTTATGATGAAAACGGAGATATCTTAACCCGAGATGATATGTCGCTTCCGAGCTTCGAATTCAATGCATTCTATATGGCATGGATATCGGCTGTCAAAAATAACGCCGTTGTTACAATACCCGAAAATGTTGCTTATTGGAATTTAGGTATGGTTTTTGAAATAGATAAAGCCATTAACAATATTCAGATTTCTCACGGCACAGAGGACTACGACTACGAACCCTTCAGCGGCACCTATTACTCTGCAAATGCAGATGGCACTTTTGCTCCCATCTCCTCTTCAAACACAGTGAACCTCTTGACCGATAACCCTGAGGCTAATATAAACCTCAAATACAACGCCGATATAAAGCTATATATCGACAACAAATTCGCATAAAAAATCCTCCCTTTCGGGAGGATTTTAATTATTTTTTCTTAGGTCTTTTGATTTTATTGAGCTTTTTATTAAGGTCGAGAAGTTCTTCCTTGGTGAACTTAACGTCCATCATTCCGCCCATAAGGGTGAAAAGACGAAGAACAGTAAATCCATTCATCATACTCATCATTTCAGGACCAACCTCGAAGCCCATAGCTTCAACCTTGCCATCCTTTTTATCCTTGCCTTTACCGCCCATAAGCTTGCCAACAAGACCCATAAATATCAGTTTGCCCTGAACGGTTGCAATAACATCACCCATCTTGTCGTTGAGCGAGAGATAGCCCTCGGGAGCATCAATATCAAACCAGTTAAGGATAGCGCCTTTTTCAACGAGTCTATATTCCTCATTAAAAGTTTCAACCTTGCGAATAACGCTAGTATCCTTATATTCACCTGCAACAGCAACAAGCTCGGTTGTATCCTTATTCGGAACATTGAAATAGAAGAAATGGTCCTCTGCCGCAATTTTGCCAAGGCTTTGTCCATTTGCGAAAAGCTCAACCTCGGGAAGATTTGAATAAACAGTAACCTTGGTTACATCTTCAACACGGTCAACATATCTCTTACCGCAAATATGAACGAACTTCTCATCCGAGAGCCATGCCTTATAAGCATAGAAGGAATCCTTTTTATACTTGCGGTCAAAGGTTACAAGACCCTTATGGTTCTGACCATTCTCGCCGCCTTCATTACGAGCATCCGCACCGAAATCGAACATATTCCAAACATGAGTTGCCCACATATATTTTCTTGAGAACAACTGCTTAATAAGCTCCTCGTGATAATATGCCTGATATTCCTCGGTATAATCGCCCTGCATCGGGTTAGATGTATGCCAATTAAGTGCCTCGCAGCCATATTCAC
This sequence comes from Clostridiaceae bacterium, assembly GCA_904502215.1. Lineage (GTDB taxonomy): Bacteria > Bacillota > Clostridia > Oscillospirales > Acutalibacteraceae > UBA737. Next base: position 15,357 of record CAJGDQ010000004.1, on the reverse strand, counting down.
TACAACCAATCGGAATATTTGGATGAGTTTTATGGAAGTTATCAAACCAAGGACCGTTCATATCGGTATCTCCGCCATACCAACCGAAGTAATGGTTATATGATACAACATCAGGAATTTGGAGATACGGGTCATCTATTTTGCACATAGAAACTGCCGCAATAGTTGTAAGACGGGTTTTATCCATCTCATGACACATATCGTTAAGAATGCGATGGTTTTCGAGCAAATCCTCATCACTTCCGCCGATACCGATTTCGTTAGAGAGTCCCCAAACAACGATTGAAGGATGGTTATAGTTTTGAATAATAAGCTCCTTCATTTGAGAAATGGTGTTTTCTCTACCGGTTGGCATATGCTTTGAAATATAAGGAATCTCAGCCCAAATAACAAGTCCCTTCTCATCGCAAAGGTCATAGAAATACTGGTCGTGCTGATAGTGAGCCAAGCGGATAGTAGTAGCTCCCATTTCGCAAATGAGTTCAATATCCTCTTCGTGATGCTCGGGAAGCAAAGCATTACCTAAGCCCCATCTATCTTGATGGCGAGAAACGCCTCTGAGAGGATATTCTTCACCGTTTAGGATGAAGCCACGCTCGGGGTCAATCTCAAAGGTGCGGCAGCCAAAACGAGCCGAAATCTCATCGATAACCTTGTTATCCTCAATAAGCTCTGCCTTTGCAGTATAAAGATAGGGGTCTTTTTTACCATTCCATAAGTGAACATTATCTATATCAAGATAAACCTTAGTGTCATCAGCCTCAACTGAAGCTACAACGCCACCCTCTTTATCAATGATAGAATAACGAACACTTTGTCCAATTTTAGAATTAGTGAGATATACCTCAACCTCAACCTTTGCATTATCTCCTTCTATTTCGGGAGTAACCTTAATGCCGGGACCGCCGTAATAATCTAAATCAAAGTGGGAATCGTTAACACAAATAATGTTAACATCACGGTAAATACCGCCATAGAATGTGAAGTCTGCCATCTGGGGATAAACAGTTTCATTTGCGGCATTATCAACAGCGATAACAAGCATATTGCTAAGGCTTAATTTATCAGTTAAATCAACTCTCCAGGTGGAATAACCGCCATCGTGGTGAGCTAACTTTTCACCGTTCAAATAAAGGTCGGCCGAAGAATTGGCGCCCTTGATTTCAATATAATAACGCTCGCTCTCGGGCAGGTCATTTTTCATAAAGGACTTAGCATAGTAAGCAGTGCCTCTGAAATAATCATTATCTCCGTCCTGACCGTCAATAGCGTTCCAGGAATGCGGAAGATTAACGAAATCCCATTTCTTATCAATAGCGGTTGGAATTTCGGTTGCGAGCTTTGAAAAAGCCCATTTAGCATTAAAATTTATAATATTTCTCATATTGAACCTCCGATTTATGCTTTAAATATATTATAAAGCATTGAGAAAAATTTTTATAAATAAACTGTTAATTTTAAAAAATGTCCGACCGCACAAACAATCGGACATTTAATATTTTAAGCTAAATCATTAGTATCCTCGGCAGAAGTATAAACAATATCATCGTCAGCCTCAACATCACGGCCGAGTTCTGCATTCATTTGAGCTAAGGTTTTCTTATCAAGGTTATAAACAACACCCAAACCGATAAACTGAAGTATTGCAGAGAAAAGGAAGGTTGCAGCAACCAAATATCTCATATTAACGGCAACTTCCCAAACCTGATTACCCTCGTTTGCGCCAACATAGCCGAAAGCTACCATAATAACAAGCACAAGAGAAGGACCAATACCCTGAGCTAATTTTCTAAAGAAGGAATGAAGTGAATAAACAGTTCCTTCTTCACGGTTACCTGTTTTCCACTCATTGTAATCAATGGCATCGCCCATCATAGCCCAAGAAACAGTTGAATAAATTCCAAGGCCCAATGAGAAGAACAACTGGCAAACGATATAAATAACAAGGTCTAACTTAGTATTTTCGGGGAAAACAATAAATAAACCAAGACCTGCAATTATAGAAACAATTGAGCCGAATGTAGCAAGCTCTTTTTTGCCGAACTTAGCAACAGCGCTACGAGCTAAAGGAGTGAACAAAACAATCGGAATCATAGCGAAAAGCTGAACAATACCCGAAATTTGAACATTCTTGAAATAGGATTGGAATATAACGGTAACTGCGGTAGTAGCACCCTGCATACCGATAAACATACCCATAGCAGCGATAGTAGCACCAACTGCAGGACGGTTTTTAATAAAGCTAACAAATGCTTTAAGAACATTAAATTTAGGTTGTTCTTCATTAAGGCTAACACTTGTATCAACACGGATTTCAGTGTTTCTAATCATAAACTGGAAGCAGAAGAATCCAAGAACACCCATTATAAGAGCAGCTATAAATACACGCTCACCAATAAGGTTATTATCTTTATCATAAATAATGAAAGGAAGGATAACCATAGGAAGCATATTGCCGAAAATAGAACCAACAGAACGCCAAGCAGAAAGTGAAGCTCTATCTTTAACATCATTAGAAATTAAAGAAAGAAGTGAGCCGTAAGGAACGTTTGCAACAGTATAGAAAGCATCCCAAACAACATAACCTGCAATAAAGATTATGAACTTAGCCCAAGTAGGAGCATTCGGGAAAGGAAGGAAGCAGCAAGCACCGCCAACGATAAGACCGATAGAACCTGCCCATATGTAAGTCAAGAACTTATTTCTCTTATACTTATGTCTATCAGAGTCAATAATTGAGCCAATAAGCGGGTCGTTAATCGCATCCCAAACCTGAACTATGATAAGCAATAAAGCATACCATAAATCCATCTTCATAAACTGAGTCCAGAAAATTGCCATAGTGCCTTTAAGCGCAAAACTCATGTTGCAACCAAGGTCGCCTGCAGCATAAGCGATGCTATCACGAATGCCAAATTTGCGATAGCCGTTTGCGTCTAATTTGACTTGTTTTTTCATTTAAAAACAATCCCCCTAATTTTTATTTTAAAACGCTAATTATATTATAATATCTTTCAAAATTAAGCGTTAGGATTTTTTTTAGGTGTTTTTGTATTATTTTTGGTAATTGGTAAAAATTTTTGTTGAAAATCAGGTAATATTATTCTATAATTATAATAAAGTTTATCATTTTTGTTCAAAATGCAAGGAGGCGAATAATTTGTTTTACAAAGCCGAACTAAAGCTTTTAGAGGAGTCATTTAAAAAATGCCATATTAGAACCCTTATTTTGCCAAAAACGGAGCTACTTAGCATTATAAATCCATCAATTTCCAACATCGAAAGCAATACGATATACCGCTTTAAAGATAACCAAAAATGTTCCTATATCCTTTTTGCTCTTCCACGTTCCAAAAATGATGAAATAATGTTGATAGGGCCCTATCTATCAAAAGAAATAACTCAAAATGAAATTTTTGAAATTGCTGAAAACAACGGCCTTCCCCCTCAAAGCTTTGCCGAATTTGAAAATTATTATATAAGCCTTCCGATTATACCTCAAAATAGTCATATCTTTGTTATACTTGATTCCTTTGCTGAAATAATATGGCAAAATTCTTATATCGTAACCGACTTAGAAGCCGAAGCCACATCCTTCGATGAATATAATCAAACCATTAAACTTAGCGAACAAAATGCCGCCTGGAATATTCAAATAATGGAAGAAAGATATAAATATGAAAACGAAATGATGTTGGCTGTTCAAAACGGTCAGGTGCATAAGGTTGAAGTATTGCTTTCGGGGATTTCAAATCAAAATTTCGAGCAAAGGCTTTCCGACCCCATAAGAAATCTAAAAAACTATTGTATAATTATGAATACCTTACTTAGAAAATCGGCTCAAAATGGTGGGGTTCACCCTGTTCATCTTGATAGAATTTCCTCGGATTTTGCCGCTAAAATCGAAATGCTCTCAACCGTTTCGGCTGTTAAAAATCTAATGAGCGAAATGTTTCGTTCCTACTGTCTTTTGGTTCAAAAAAATTCGGTTAAAAAATATTCGCCAACCATTCAAAAAATCATAACCCATATTGATATAGATTTAAGCTCAAACCCAACCCTCGCAAGCCTTGCTAAAGCGCATAATATAAACGCAAGCTACTTAAGCTCCCTTTTTAAAAAGGAAACAGGAAAAAATATAACCGAATATATAAACTTAAAAAGAATTTCAACCGCTAAAAGACTTCTTAAAACAACCAATCTTCAAATTCAAACCATAGCTCAATACTGCGGAATACTTGATATTCGATATTTTTCAAAGCTATTTAAAAAGCATTGCGGAATAAGCCCCTCAGAATATAGGAATAAAAGCTAAAAAAATCCTCCGTTTTATTGTATTACGAAAAATATAAAAATCATTTATAGAAAAAAACCGCTCGTTTGAGCGGTTTAAACCTTTTTAAAAACTGAAAAATTATAATCCTCAGCCTTATATTCTTCAAGATATTTTATCAAGCTTTCTGCATCCTCGAAAACAGGTGCTAAATCACGACTGCTATCGGTCATAAACTTATATTTAACAGCGTTTTCAAGCATAGCAACCAAGCTATCGTAATAGCCGTTTATATTAAAAATCGCAACAGGCTTATTATGCTGACCTAGTTGTTTTAAGGTTATAATCTCAAAAAACTCATCAAAGGTGCCAATACCACCCGGCACCATAACAAAAGCCTCTGCCCTATGCTCCATAATTTGTTTTCTTTCACGCATCGTTTCGGTGTATATAAACTCAGCGCAGTCCTCAAATAAAACGCCATCAACCTGAAAGAAAGAAGGGGCAACTCCGATAACCTTTCCCCCGCCCTTTCGAACGCCTCTCGCTGCTGCGCCCATAAGACCGTTAGCTCCGCCGCCATAAACCAAATTATGTCCCTTAAGCCCCAATTTTTCACCTAGTTGCTCAGTGGCGGTTATGAAGGATTTATCAAGCTCAGTGCTTGAAGCTCCATAAAGACAAATATTCATATTTTTTCTCCGTTCAGTATTGCATTTATAAGGGTATCGCCTTTATATTCAAGCTTTAATGAAAAGAATGGAACATTTTCCTCAATTAGTTTTAAAAAGATTTTATCCCCTTCCCATATGGGCAAGGAATAAATTTCCTCTTTATCAACCCAACAAAGCTCACCCTCATCGCACTCTTTAATTTTTCCCGAAAAAGAATCAGAATGAAATAGATGCATATATTCGGTTTCCCAAATATCCGATACAAAGGTAACTATACCGCAATAACGTGCATTTTCAAGCCTTAAGCCTGTCTCCTCAAGCACTTCCCTTTTATTGCATTCCTCAGGGCTTTCCTTATCCTCAAACTTTCCGCCGATTCCAACCCATTTATCCTGATTTAAATCATTCTTCTTTTTTATGCGATGAAGCATAAGATATTTGTTATCTTTTTCTATATGGCAAAGGGTTGTATTCCTCATTTTTCTTCCTCACTGATTGGTGTTGCCTCGGGGACAAAACCGTTAAGATAGAATGTTTTGGCATCAACATTTTGTTGGTCGAAAATGTTGTTATACTGCACCTTTTCATAGTTATCAAGAAGCTCTGTATAAGGAGATACATCACTCCATTTATAATAAATGTTTTGGTTATCAATATAACCAACAGTATCAATAACAGGCAAGGTTTCAGCAAGCTTTAAAAGGTATTTGTTATACTCAGTAAGCTTAACCCCTGCTGTTTGAAGCACCAAAGAAGAAAGATAATTAGAACTTAATTTATCTATTGTTTTTTCCTCTATATCATAGTTGGCCCAGATATAAAACGGGGTTGCATGACGTGCTTGTTCCTGCTCAGGAGTAAGGCTTGAAAGACTATCAACACCCATAACCTCAGCGATAAAGCCTGTTTCAACCGAGGGCTGATGGTCGCCAAACATACAAATAATTGTTGGTTCCTTAACCTTTTTGAAATACTCAATAAGCTCTTTAAAAGCATCATCGCTATATTTCATAAGGGATAGATATTTATTAGCCTTTATATATTCCTTTGAAACATTTGTAGCATAAATGCTCTCATTAAAATTAACACAGCTGGTGGTATATCCGCCATGATTTTGCATTGTAACATTAAATGCGAAATAAGGCTGAGATTTATCTCGATTTTCAAAATCCTCTATAAGCTTTTTATAGTTATAGGAATCGCTAACATACTGTCTTAAAATCATATTGCTTCCGGGATAATGCTGCTCAACAAGGCTCTGCAAAACATCGGCATCGTTTCCGCTTTCTTGATACTGATACATAAGCGAAATATCCATAATATCCTCAAGGCTTACAAACTTGTTAAAGCCAAAATTACTGTAAACCTCGGTTCTTCTCCAACCCGCCGCATAATAGGGATGGAAAGCAAAAGAAGAATAGCCCTGAGCTTCAACAGTAGAAACCAAGGAAGCGATAGGATTTTTAACATAAAGCATATAAGCATTACTGCCGGACGGCAAGAATGCAGTTGTATGCCCCGTTAGGAACTCAAACTCAGTATTCGAAGTGCCCGCACCTATAACAGGAACATAGAGATTTCCCTTAATAGTATTATCGGTTAAGCTTCTCATAAAGGGCATATAATCCTCATTTGTTTCAAGATTGCCCAGCACCGATAAATCCGAAAGCGATTCATTCATAATGCAAATGATATTCGGTTTTCTATATCGGTTATCGGAATCCTCCTCTTCCTGCTTATCAACTATATTCTCTATATCGCCGGGATTATAATTATCCGGCTCGGACATATATAGATATTTAGTATTGCAAAAGAAGTTAAAAACAAATCCATAATTCCTATAACCTCTGGTTTGATTCCAGAAATCAGGACGAACTCCTAAATTAGCAAAAACGCTTGTGCCGAAAAAGAGCAATAACAATACTGCCGCAAAGGTTCCCGTAAAGGTTCTTGAAGTGATTTTAGTTAATAGATTATATTTTGGTGTTTTGGTTTTAATTGCAATAATTATTATGAAAATAAAAATCATTGCCGCCGATAGAACCTTATAGGTTGGTGTATAATCATAAGTATTAGCAACGCCTATTGCTGTTGTAACACTTAAGAAATCCATCGGCAAAAAGGGAGTTCCCCTAAAGTCCATAATATAACTATGAGCAACTGCAAATCCAAATAAAACAGGGGTTACAACAAGATAAGCAACCCTAAAGCTACCTGTTAGTGCAAAAAACAAAAACAGCATTATAATTATAACAAGATAGTTACCGAGAAAACCCAAATAGGTCATATCATAAACGAAAACATCATTTAATGCCTCGGTCATAGTCATCAAAACAATCGGCATTAAAAATAAGAAAACAAAATGCCAAATTTTATTTGCAATATCATTTATAATCCGAACATTAAATGCCGCCGCAATTCCCAAAACAAAAGGACATAAAAGATTAAAAGCCAAAATCCACCATTTAGCCGAAAATTCAAGAGAAGTAAACTGCTTAACCAAAATAACAACAGGCAACAAGGTTGCAACGCAAATAACAGCGCCAATCGTTTTAGAACGCTTGGTGCTGGTTACTTTAAAATTCTTATTCAAAAACTCAGGCAATATGGTTTTAAGAAAGAAATAAACCTTATGCCATAAATTTTTCAGAATCATCAATAGCATCCCTTTCAGAGATTTATACCTTTGCAGTATATCATATTTTAACCAAAAAAACAACTCTATATTTCTTTAAGAAAGTTTTAAGAAAAAATAAACGGGGCTTTTGCCCCGTTTATTTAAAGTTTTTTGAGTATTTCGTTGTTTTGAGAAATAATATGGCCTGTTCCATAAATTAAGAACATAATAATTATCGCAAGAATAGCACCCACAACAATAAGACCGATTGAAATAACAAAGAAAATCTTATCAAGAATTATAAGAACTGCAGCCAAAACTGCAAAAATCAAAAAAATTCCGATTGAAACTACAAAAGCTAAGGTTTTAATTGTTTTATCAATGTTTTTAAAAGCCCTGTTCGAGTGTTCCTCGAGTTCAGCTATGGGTTTAATACTTTTGGGAGAAGAAGAACTTATATCTTCAAAAACCATCTCTTCTTTTGACTTTTTAGCCATATCAGTTTCCTCCTTCACGTTTTACACCGATAGTAACCTTTTCGCCGTTAATATCCCATTCCTTAACATAGCCCTCTGCCTTAGCAACAATTATCGAATCGGCCAAGGTATCGCCTGTTATATCAGAAGCCTTGGATACCGCAATATCAGTAACCTTTTCGCTTCCCTCAATGGTAATATTAATATGGTCGGTAACATTGAAGCCTGCTTCCTTACGCATTGTTTGAAGCTTGCTGACAAGCTCTCTGACAAAGCCTTCAACAATAAGTTCTTCGGTAAGACAAGTATCAAGAGCTACTGTTATTCCCCTATCGCTCACTGTGAAGAAGCCTTCCTTCTGAACTGCCTCAATAAGCAAATCTTCGGGTGCCAACTCAATATCACCAATAGAAATATTTAATTTCAAAACGCCGTTATTATCAAGCTGAGCCTTAGCAGCCGAGCCATCAATGTTCATAAGAGCGTTTCTGATTTCACCAAGCTGTTTGCCAAATTTCGGACCTAAGGTTTTAAGCTGAGGCTTAAAGCTATAGCTTACAAAGTTATCAACCTCACCCGTGAAATCAACATTCTTAATATTAAGCTCTTCTCTGATAATCTCGGTATAGAAATCATCAAGTTCGCCATCAAGCTTAACATACATAACCGAAAGGGGCTGACGGTTTTTAAGGTTAGAGCCGTTTCTTGCAGCTCTTCCCAAAACAACAATCTCCAAAACCTTATCCATTTGTTCCTCGAGTTTTAGGTCTATAAGGTCCTCTCTAATCTCGGGGAAATCGCAAAGATGAATACTCTCGGGAGCTTCTTTATCAATGTTTCTAACAAGGTTTTGATAAATATTCTCGGTCATAAAAGGTATCATCGGAGCCGCAGTCTTAGCGATAGTAACAAGTGCGGTATAAAGGGTTAAATAAGCCGCAATCTTGTCATCAGTAAGCCCCTGAACCCAATAGCGCTCACGGCCTCTGCGAACATACCAGTTACTCATCTCATCAACAAATTCCTGAAGAGCACGAGCAGCTTCGGGTATTCTATAATTCGAGAGGTTGGTATCAACCGCTTTAACGGTTGAATTAAGGCGTGATAAAAGCCATTTATCCATAACCGAAAGCTTATAATCATTTATATTATATTTAGAGGGGTCAAATGCATCAATATTTGCATAAAGCACATAAAATGCATAGGTATTCCAAAGAGTGCCCATAAATTTGCGCTGACCTTCGGTTACCGCTTTATCGTGGAAACGGTTAGGAAGCCAAGGAGCTGAGTTGGTATAGAAATACCAACGAATAGCATCGGCGCCAAATTTTTCAAGCGCATCAAACGGGTCAACAGCGTTACCCTTCGATTTACTCATTTTTTGGCCGTTTTCATCCTGAACGTGACCTAAAACTATAACATTCTTAAAGGGAGCTTTATCAAAGATTAAGGTTGAAATTGCAAGAAGTGAATAGAACCAACCTCTTGTTTGGTCAACCGCCTCCGAAATAAAGTCGGCCGGGAACTGAGATTCAAATAAATCCTTATTTTCAAAGGGATAATGATGCTGAGCAAAAGGCATTGAGCCCGAGTCAAACCAACAGTCAATAACCTCGGGAACACGATGCATTTCCTTGCCGCAAATGGGACATTTGATGGTAACAGCATCAATATAGGGTCTATGAAGCTCAATATCATCAGGGCAGTTATCGCTCATAGATTTAAGCTCTTCAATACTGCCGATAGAATGCATATGACCGCAATCACAAGTCCAAATATTAAGCGGTGTTCCCCAATATCTGTTACGGGAAATACCCCAGTCCTGAACATTCTTAAGCCAATCACCGAAACGACCTTTACCGATACTCTCCGGAATCCAGTTGATAGTATCGTTATTCTTAATAAGGTCATCCTTAACCTCGGTCATTTTAATAAACCAAGATTCTCTTGCATAATAGATAAGTGGGGTATCGCAACGCCAACAATGCGGATAATCATGCTCAAATTTAGGAGCATCAAATAAAAGTCCTTTTTCCTCAAGGTCCTTAAGCACCAACGGGTCAGCCTTTTTAACGAAAACGCCGGCATAAGGTGTTTCCTCGGTAAGCTCACCCTTGCTGTCAACCAACTGAACAAAGGGTAGGTCGTATCGTCTTCCAACCTTGGCATCATCCTCACCGAAAGCAGGAGCTATATGAACAATACCCGTGCCGTCAGTCATAGTAACATAACTATCGCAAGTGATGAAATGACCCTTCTTCTTTTGCTTTTCGCAAATAGGCTTAACAAAATCAAATAAAGGCTCATATTCCTTATTTTCAAGGTCGGTGCCAACATATTCTTCAATTATCTCATAAGCCGGAGCTTCCTCAGTTGCAAGCTTTCCGAGAACCTTATCAAGAAGTGCCTTAGCCATATAATAAACATAGCCGTCCTGAGCCTTTACCTTGCAATATGTTTCATCAGGATTAACGCAAAGCGCAACGTTAGAAGGAAGGGTCCAAGGGGTTGTTGTCCAAGCGAGGAAATAAGCGTCTTCCCCTACTACCTTAAAGCGAACAACCGCACTGCGTTCCTTAACATTCTTATAACCTTGAGCCACCTCGTGAGAAGAAAGCGGGGTTCCGCAACGAGGACAATAAGGCACAATTTTAAAGCCCTTATATAAAAGGCCTTTATCAAAAATTTGCTTTAATGCCCACCACTCAGACTCAATAAAGTCATTATGATAAGTAACATAAGGATTATCCATATCAGCCCAGAAGCCAACAGTCTTGGAAAAGTCTTCCCACATTCCCTTATATTTCCAAACACTCTCTTTGCAGTGGTCTATAAAGGGGTCAAGACCATATTCCTCGATTTGCTCCTTGCCATCAAGGCCCAAAAGCTTTTCAACCTCAAGCTCAACAGGGAGACCGTGGGTATCCCAGCCTGCTTTTCTTGGCACCATATAACCCTTCATTGTTCTGTAACGAGGAATCATATCCTTAATAACACGGGTTAAAACATGGCCGATATGAGGCTTTCCGTTAGCGGTTGGAGGGCCATCATAGAAAACATAAGGCTCGCCCTTGGCTTTGGAATCTATACTCTTTTCAAATATTTTTTGCTCTTCCCAAAATTTTTCAATTTTCTTTTCTTCCTCAACAAAGTTAAGGTTGGGTGAAATGCTGTTATACACTGGGGAATTGCTCCTTTCAAAACAAACCAAAAGCACCGAGGCTAATTGCCTAGGCGCTTTTTGATATTAAAAGTTAATTTCGCTAAAAATTATTCCTTAACAGAAGGAATCTGCTGTTTCAAAGCAGCTCTTGTTTTGCGAACTTCACCGAGGTTTGCGGTGAGACCCTCATCAGCACGGCGCATAATATCATCAACAAAGTCCTGAGCGGCTTTGCGCATATCACGGCTCTTAGCCTGAGCGGTTGCAATAATCTCAGCAGCCTTAGCCTGAGAAAGCTTAACAATCTCTTCCTGAGCTACCATAGCCTTAGCACGCTCTTCAGCGCTTCTGATAATGCCATCAGCTTCACGCTTAGCATTGGTGATAATATCAGCTCTATCAGCAACAATGCCCTTAGCCTGCTTAATTTCAGCAGGGATATTAAGGCGAATATCATCAACAACTGCTCTTAATTTCTCGATGTCTACAACGGTTTTCTTGCCGGGGATTTTAATGCCGCTGTCAAGCACCTCGTCAAACTGTTCAAGTAATTCATCAAGTGTCATTTTTCTGTCCTCCACCGTTTTATCGGTAATATTATTTTTTTATCCTGTTAATTATATCCTGTCTTATAACCTCGGGAACGAAATCGGAAATATCGCCGCCCATAGAAGCAATCTGCTTAACCATACTGGAGCTGAGATACATATTCTCGGCCGCCGTTGTTAAAAACAGGGTTTCAACCTTGGGGTTGAGTTTTTTATTGGTAAGAGCCATTTGGAACTCATATTCAAAGTCCGACATAGCTCTAAGACCCTTAATAATTGCGGTTGCGCCAACATCTGCCGCATAATCGGCAAGAAGTCCTCCATAATGCTCTACAGTTACGTTTGGAAGATTAGTTATGCATTTACTTATAAGTTCAACCCTCTCCTCAGGAGAAAATGAACAATGCTTTGAACTGTTTCCCGCAACAACAACTATAACCTTATGAAACATATTCGATGCTCTGGTTATAATATCAAGATGACCAAGTGTTACCGGGTCAAAGCTACCCGGACAAATTGCTATAACCTTATCTTTCATTCTAGGTCCCCTTTTCTATAAACCGTAACAAGAACCTTTCCGTAACGATAGACTTTCGAAATAGCAAAACCTCCGATTTTTTCATCAAGCTTTACCTCGGGAGGATGCTCGCAAACTATCATTCCGTAATCACTCATAAGAGGAAGCACCGCTTTAATAGCAGGCATCAAAAGTCCCTCATTATAAGGCGGGTCAAGAAAAACAATATCAAAGGTTTCTCGGCTCATAGCGCAAAATGATGCATAATCCGAAAGCTTAACCTGAGCCTTGTTTTCCAAACCGCAAGCTTCTACATTGCTTTTTATAGCTTTTATAGAGTTCATAGAATTATCAACCAAAACGGCTGATTTTGCACCTCGGCTCAAGGCTTCAATTCCAAGCTGACCCGAGCCTGCAAATAAATCGAGAACTCTTCTGCCTTCAATATCAAACTGTAACGCCGAGAATAAGCCTTCCTTAACCCTATCAGGAGTAGGACGGACATCTCTGCCAAACGGTGTTACAAGGCGTTTGCCTTTTAAATCACCGGTAATAACTCGCATAACATCACCAAACTAAATTGCATAACATACCTATATTACCTCATACATTATCCCACTAAACACTATATTTTGTCAATAGTTTTTTAAAAAAAGTTTAAAATAAGTCTATTAAATCTTGATAAAGTAATAAATATGTGATAAACTCTATTTTGATTTGAATTTAAAGGAGAAATAACTCTTGGCAAATTTAAGGCACGAGATTGAAAGAAGACGCACCTTTGCGATTATATCCCACCCTGATGCCGGTAAAACAACCCTTACCGAGAAATTCCTTTTATATGGCGGAGCCATTCAAACCGCAGGCTCGGTTAAAGGAAAGGCAACTGCAAAGCACGCAGTTAGTGACTGGATGGAGCTTGAAAAACAAAGAGGTATTTCAATAACCTCTTCGGTTATGCAGTTTGAATACGATGGATATTGTATAAATATTCTTGATACACCGGGACATCAGGACTTCTCTGAGGATACCTATAGAACTCTTATGGCGGCTGACAGCGTTGTTATGGTTATAGATGCGGCAAAGGGTATTGAGGCTCAAACAAGAAAGCTTTTCAAGGTTTGCGCCAGAAGAAATATCCCCATTTTCACCTTTATCAACAAGCTTGATAGAGAAGCACGAGACCCATTTGAGCTTCTTGATGAACTCGAAAAGGAATTTGGAATAGGAACATATCCTGTCAACTGGCCTATCGGCTGCGGCGTTAGCTTCAAGGGTGTTTTTGATAGGGATAAGAGAGAAATCCTTTCCTTTTCCGACCAAATGCATAAAGGTCAGGAAAAAATCAAGCCAACCCCCTGCGATATAACCGATATTGAAAAGCTTGATGAGCTTATCGGCGAATATCAAAGAGCTGAGCTTGTTGACCAAATTGAACTTTTGGACGGAGCTAGCTTTGAGTTTGATTTAGAAAAGGTTAGATGCGGAAAACTAAGCCCTGTTTTCTTCGGCTCAGCCCTTATGAATTTCGGCATTGAAGTTTTCCTTGAAAACTTCCTTAGGATGACAACCTCTCCCCTTCCTCGAATTTCGGGAAATGAAGAGGTCAGCCCCTTTGATGAAGAGTTTTCGGCATTTGCCTTTAAAATTCAGGCAAATATGAATAAAAACCATAGGGATAGAATAACCTTCTTCCGCATTTGTTCGGGTAAATTTGAGCGTGGTGCAGATTATTTCCACGTTCAAGCTGGTAAACCTGTTCGCCTTTCCCAACCTCAGCAAATGATGGCAGATGAACGCCAAATAATAAACAAGGCATATGCTGGTGATATTATCGGTGTTTTCGACCCTGGTATTTATTCCATTGGCGATACCGTTTGCTCTCAAAAAAAGAAGGTTAAATTCGAGGGTATTCCAACCTTTGCTCCCGAACATTTCGCCTTTATCGAGCAAAAGGACTCCCTTAAGAGAAAGCAGTTTGTTAAGGGTGTTGAACAAATAGCTCAAGAGGGTGCTATTCAAATTTTCCACGAACCGAATACAGGTATGGAAAGGGTTATCGTTGGAGTTGTTGGCGTGCTTCAGTTTGAGGTGCTTGAACATCGCCTTAAGAACGAATATAATGTTGATGTTATAAGGAATAACCTGTCCTATCAACATATAAGATGGATTAAAAATAAGGATATTGATGTTAAAAAACTCAACCTCACCTCTGATACCAAGTGGGTTCAGGATTTCAAGGGAAATAATTTGCTTATTTTCACAAGCGAATGGAATATTAACTGGGCACTCGAAAGAAACGAAGGCTTAATCCTTGAAGATTTTAGTAAAGATTAAAAAAGTCGGTGATTTTTTCACCGACTTTTTTCTTATTTATCAAGTCCCAAACCGATATAAACTCGGTTTCTAAGCTGAGGATGAATTTCGCTATAGCTTCTGCCAAAGCCTAAAACATGGGTTGTGAAAACAATACTTATATTGTTTTCAGTATCAACCATTCCGTATGAAGCGGCAGCGCCATCCCAACCAAACTCACCAAGAGGAGATAAACTTTGTCCCACCTCTTTATTAGTCATAACACGAACACCATGAGCATATCTATAGCCGACCTTATCGAACACCTCTGAATCACTCATAGTGGGCTTTCTCAAAACATCAATAGTTTCGGGTTTTAAAAGCTGATAGCCATTCTCGGCCTTACCACCATTTGCAAGAGCATCCAAAACCTTCATGTATTCATCATTGGTAGCAAAAAGTCCTGCTCCGCCGCTCTCATATTTTTCACTTAATCTATAAGCACAGGTTTTAGGATATTCGTTGCATTTAAATTTATAACCATCATACATATATTGCTTAGCAAAACGCTTCATATCCTCTTCAGTTGGATGGAAGCCAATATCGGTCATACCAAGAGGAGTGAAAATTTCATCCTTTAAAAACTCGTGGAAGGTTTTGCCTGTTATAACCTCGGCAACAGCTGCCAAAACATCGTGAGAAAGGCTATAATTATAAGCGGTTCCCGGCTCAAACAACAATGGCTCCTTTGCCATAGCGGCAACAAGCTCCCTTGTTGTTGCATTTTCGTTTTC
>CAJGDQ010000003.1 GCA_904502215.1 Clostridiaceae bacterium | reverse complement strand
TCGCACGATGAGGTTGTTCACGGCAAATGCTCAATGATAAACAAGATGCCGGGGGATTATGACCTTAAGTTTGCGGGGCTTAGAGCCTTCTTTGCATACATGATGGCCCATCCCGGAAAGAAGCTTTTGTTTATGGGTCAGGAATTTGCTCAGTTTATCGAATGGGATTATAAAAAACAGCTTGACTGGTTGCTTTTAGATTACGAGCAACACCGCAAGATGAAGGAATTTACCAAACAGCTCAATAAGTTCTATCTTGATACCTCTCCGTTTTGGGAAATAGATTATTCTTGGGAGGGCTTTGATTGGATTTCCAATGATGATAACTCTCAAAGTATCATAGCCTTCCGCCGAATAAATAAGGTAGGGGAAGAAATAATTGCTGTTTGCAATTTCGTTCCTGTTGGAAGAACGGAATATAGAATAGGCGTTGAGAGCCCCGGGTCTTACCGAAGAATTTTCACCACCGATGATATTAAATTCGGCGGCAATACCCCTCCTCGCAGGGCTGGGTATAAGGCCGAAAAAATGCCTATGCACGGAAAAGATTATTCTATTGCTATTGATATACCGCCAATGTCGGTAAGTTTCTTTAAACCACCTAAGAAAAAACTTAATGGGAGTGTTATAATTGAAAAATAAAAAATGTGTTGCTATGTTACTCGCCGGAGGACAGGGAAGTAGGCTTGGTGTTTTAACAAGTAAAATTGCTAAACCCGCCGTTCCCTATGGCGGCAAGTATCGCATTATTGATTTTCCTTTGTCGAATTGCGTTAACTCAGGAATTGATACTGTTGGTATTTTAACCCAGTATAAGCCGCTTGAGCTTAATGATTATGTTGGCTCAGGCAAGCCTTGGGATTTGGATAGAACTAACGGGGGCGTTCATATTTTGCCTCCTTATCAAGGTCAACAGGGTGGAGATTGGTATAAGGGAACTGCCAATGCAATATATCAAAACCTTGAGTTTATCGAGCGTTATAATCCCGAATATGTTTTGATTTTATCGGGCGACCATATTTATAAAATGGATTATTCTAAAATGCTTAATACCCATATTGAGAGTGAGGCCGCCTGCACCATTGCCGTTTTAGAGGTTTCAATGGAAGAGGCAACCCGTTTTGGAATACTTAATACCGATGAAAACGATACTATTTATGAGTTTGAGGAGAAGCCACCTGTTCCTAAGAGTAATTTGGCTTCTATGGGTATTTATATTTTCAATTGGGAGGCACTTCGCAAATATTTAACCGAGGATGAGAAGAATCCTGAATCCTCAAACGATTTTGGTAAAAATATAATTCCTATGATGTTGGATGCGGGCGAAAAGTTAAAGGTTTATCGCTTTAATGATTATTGGAAGGATGTTGGAACGGTTGATTCTTTATGGGATGCCAACCTTGACCTTTTAAATCCCAAGATAGACCTTAATCTATCGGATAAAAATTGGCGTGTTTATTCAAGAACAAATGCTATGCCTCCTCAGTTTATATCTAATGAGGCGGTTGTTGAAAACTCGCTTGTTACCGATGGTTGCGAGATTTACGGAAATCTTGATTATTCAATACTTTTTGAAAATGTAACGGTTGAACCGGGGGCCACGGTTGAATATTCACTCGTTATGCCCGGCGCTGTTATCAAAAAGGGCGCAAGTGTTAGATATTCAATTATCGCTGAAAATGTTGTGGTTGAGGAGAATGCTGATATCGGAGGCGACCCTGCCGTTGTTGGAACTTCAGGCTGGGGGATAACCGTTGTAGGAGCTAACCTTAGGGTTGGCAAAAACGCTCGAATTTCAGCCAATAAAATGATAACCGAAGATGTTAAGGAGGGAGAAGAAATATGAGAGCATCAGCAGTAGCAGGAATTATCTATGCAAATGCAAACGATGGTTTACTAAAGGAACTAACAACAAATCGTTCTATGGCATCGGTGCCTTTTGGTGCCAGATACCGCCTTATAGATTTTTCTCTTTCAAATCTTGTTAATGCGGGTATTACTAAAGTAGGAGTAGTTACAAGGGGTAATTACCGCTCACTTATGGACCATATGAGCAATGGTATTTATTGGGATTTGGACCGTAGAAATGGCGGACTTTATATTCTTCCGCCTTATATAACTAAGGGCGCTAAGCGTTATAACGGCTCGGTTGATGCTGTTTACGGCGCCGAGGATTATATTCTTCATTGCAAGAGTGATTATATCGTGCTTTATAATTCGGATGTTGTTGCAAATGTTGATATTTCCGAGGCGGTTAAGGCTCATATAAAGAAAAATGCCGATATAACCTTTGTTTATCATAATGGAATCGTTCCTAAGAATGATGGCGAAACAATGCTTTTAACCCTTGACGAAAACAGCAAAATTTCGGCTGTTGATTTTAGTATAGAGGGAAATGTTGAAGCTAATTTCAGTATAGGCATAACAATTATAGGAAGAGAGCTTCTTTTAAAGCTCGCAAATGAAGCTTATGATGAAAACCTTGAGAGCATAAATAGAGATGTTGTAACAGGCAACCTTTCAAAACTTAATATTTTCGGCTTCGAGCATAAGGAATATGTTAAGTTTATGAACGGTATGGAAAGCTATTATGATGCAAATATGGATTTGCTAAACGGCGAGGTTAGACATCAGCTATTAAACAAGAAAAGACCTATCTTCACCAAAACCCGTGATGATATGCCAACCCGTTATGGCACAAAATCGCAGGTTAAGAACAGTCTTATTGCTGATGGTTGCGTTATCGATGGAATTGTTAAGAACAGTATCTTATTCAGAGGCGTTAAGGTGGCAAAGGGAGCAGTTGTTGAAAACTGCATTTTAATGCAGGAAGCAAATGTTTTAGAGAATGCAAACCTTGTTAATGTTATCGCCGATAAGAATGTTACTATCAGTTCAGACGTTGTTCTTAAAGGAACCGAAGATAAAAAGATAGTATTAAAGAAAAATCAGTCACTTTAAATAAGGAGATTTATATGAAAGTTTTATATGCTTCAAGTGAAGCGTTGCCTTTTGCTATGTCGGGTGGACTTGCTGATGTTGCGGGCGCACTTCCAAAAGCACTTAGAAAAAGATTTATAGGCTGCAGGGTTGTTATGCCGCTTTATAGCAGTATTTCTGAAGAACTGAGAAGTAAAATGACCTTTGTTTGCAGTATAACCGTTCCGGTTGCTTGGAGAAGACAGTATTGTGGTGTTTTCGAAGCCCATATGGATGGAGTAATCTATTATCTTATTGATAACCAATACTATTTCAATAGAGAGGGAATGTATGGCCATTATGATGATGCCGAGCGCTTTGCGTTTTTCTCTCGTGCGGTTTTAGAGATAATTCCGCATATTGGCTTCACTCCCGATATAATTCATTGCAACGATTGGCAAACGGCATTAATTCCTGTTTATCTCGATGCTTTTTACAAGTATGATGACCTTTATAAGAATATGAAAACGGTATTTACCATTCATAATATTCAGTATCAGGGTAAATACGGCAAAGAGCTTATCGGGGATGTTTTGGGTATTCCTTATGAGCGCGAAAGCATTATAGAATATGATGACTGCGTTAACTTTATGAAGGGTGCAATTCAGTGCTCAAATAAGATAACAACAGTATCTCCAACCTATTCAAAGGAAATCCTAGACCCCTATTATTCCCACGGGCTTGACTCTATTTTAAAGGAGTTTACCTATAAATTAACAGGTATTGTTAACGGAATTGATGTTGATGTTTATAATCCCGAAACCGATAAACTTATTTATAAGAACTTCAATGCCGATGATATGAGCGGAAAGGCTTATAATAAGCAAAAGCTTCAAGAGGAGTTGGGACTTCCTGTTAGGGATAATGCTCCCGTTATCGGAATTGTTACAAGACTTGTTAAGCACAAAGGCTTAGACCTTGTTAAATGTGTTTTTGAGGAGATTTTAAAGGCCGATGTTCAGTTTGCTATTTTAGGCTCGGGCGAATGGGAGTTTGAAAGCTTCTTTAATGAAATGGCTCAGAAGTATCCCGATAAGGTTGGGCTTAAGATTGGATTTAATCCTCAGCTTGCTCATAGAATTTATGCGGGTGCTGATATATTCCTTATGCCAAGCCAAAGCGAGCCTTGCGGCTTAGCTCAAATGGTGGCTTTAAGATATGGAACCATTCCGATTGTTCGTGAAACCGGCGGTCTTAATGATACCATTTCGGATAGCGGAGATGGTATCGGCAACGGCTTTACCTTTAAATCCTATAATGCCCACGATATGCTGAATACTGTTTGGCGTGCTCTTGAGGGCTATTCGGATAAACAGGGCTGGCAAACACTCAAAGAGCGTGCGATGAGATGCGATAACAGTTGGGGCACCTCAGCTAACGCATATATAAAGCTATATAAGGAAATTTTAAATAGTTAAAAATATAAGGGTTGCTTTATTTTGGCAACCCTTATATAATGGGTTTGGGTGATATAATGTTAGATATATTAAAGTCAATTATCCTTGGTATTATTGAGGGTATAACCGAATGGCTTCCTATTAGCAGCACAGGGCATATGATACTTGTTGATGAGTTGATAAAGCTTAATCAGTCGAAGGCTTTTATGGATATGTTTCTGGTTGTTATTCAGTTAGGAGCTATTTTGGCGGTTGTTATTCTTTTTTGGAATAAGCTTTGGCCTTTTCATTTAAAGAAAACCGAGGTTAAACCTTTCTTTAAGTCCGAAAAGCTTTCGGGATTTAAAAGATTATGTAATGATTACATATATGTTGATAGATTTATTCTTTGGTTTAAGATATTAATTGCAAGTGTGCCGGCTGCAATATTGGGTCTTATGTTTGATGACCAAATTGATGCAATGCTAACAGGGGATTACAGGGCTTATGTTGTTGCAACTGCGCTTATTGTTTATGGTATTCTTTTTATAATTATAGAGTCTTTGAATAAAAAGGTTAAAACCGAGGACTTGGAGCTTTTATCTTTTAGGAATGCATTTTTAATTGGTGTTATACAGTGCTTGGCACTGGTTCCCGGAACCTCTCGCAGCGGTTCAACCATTTTAGGGGCTGTTCTTTTGGGACTCTCTCGCACTGCGGCAGCAGAGTTTTCTTTCTTCCTCTCGGTTCCTGCTATGGTTGGAGGAAGCGGCATTAAGGTGCTTCAATATTTTGCCGATGGCAACACCTTTTCAACCGAACAAATCATAATCTTGTTGATAGGAATGTTAACTGCATTTTTAGTATCGGTTTTGGCTATAAAATTCCTGCTTTCATATATTAAAAAGCGTGATTTTAAGGCCTTTGGATATTATAGAATTATATTAGGTATTGTTGTGCTTGCTTATTTTATAATAAAATAATAAAAAACTCTTGACCTTTCAGATGGTTTGTGATATAATGCTATCACCTCTGAAAGGTTCTTTTTTTTTGCAAAAGAATCTGATTTGTTCGAATTTTATGTTTATGCGGTGCTTTTCGTTTTGGTTTCCAAAACGGCATAAATAGTGGTTTGAACCGAGGGAGGCGTTTACTTTTACAAAGAGTAAAAGCAAAAAATATTTCCGTAAAGCGGGAGGTGCCGTTATGAGAGTAAAAATAACACTTGCTTGCACTGAATGTAAACAGCGCAACTACAACACAATGAAAAACAAGAAGAATGACCCGGACAGGCTTGAAATGAACAAGTATTGCCGCTTCTGCAAAAAGCACACCGTGCATAAGGAAACAAAGTAAGGAGGCAGAGAGATGAAAACTGTTAATAAGATTTGCCGCATATTGGTAGCTGTTTTCGGTTTAGCTTCACTCGTTTTATTCTTTACTGATTTTGCAACCATTATTTCCGGTGGAAAAGAGGTTACCTTAGTAGGTGCCCAGTTAGCCTTCGGAAGCAAGATTACCTTTGAGGGTAATGAATATGGTATGGCAAAATCTGCCCATATCCTTCTTTGCTTCATACTTACTGCCGTTGCATTCTTGATGAGCATTTTTGCTCATAAGTCCAAGAAGCTTCGTTATGCTATCTCAGGCATTGGCATTGTAACCTCTGTTTATATGTTGGTTATTGCCCTTGCTAAAGAGGCTTGGTCTTTTGTTGATGTTCGCCCCTTGCCCGATGTAACACGAGTTGATTATACTTCGTTTGTTCTCATCGCAGCAATCGCTATCCTTGTTTTCACCATTTTAGCAATCGCTTATTTGCTTATTGATGATTACATTGAGGTTGCAGAATCCAAGGGTGCTAAGCTTACTATTCCAAAGAGAATAGTTCGTTTCTTCAGAGATTATAAGAGCGAAGTTAAGAAAATCGTTTGGCCCGGATATAAGGAAGTAATTAAGAACACCGTTATAGTTCTTATTATGTGCTTAATTATCGGTCTTTTGATTTGGGCTGTTGATTTTGGTCTTGGACAGCTTGTTCAGCTTATTTTAGGCACTAAGTCCTAGGAGGTAACTTATGTCTGAAACTAGAGAAGCTAGATGGTACGTTGTTCATACCTATTCGGGATATGAAAATAAGGTAGCAACCGACCTTGCAACTATGGTTGAAAGTCGTGGTATGCAGGACCTTATTCATGAGATTAAAATTCCAACCGAAACTGTAACCGAAATAAAGGAAGATAAAAAGCGCGAAGTTGAGCGCAAAATTTTCCCCGGTTATGTTTTAATTAAAATGATTGTTACTGATGACAGCTGGTATGTTGTTAGAAACATACGTGGTTGCACAGGGTTTGTTGGTCCGGCTTCAAAACCGGTTCCGCTTACCGATGAAGAGGTTGCTGCTCTTGGCGTTGAAAAGCACAGCGTTGAGGTTGGTTACAGCGAGGGTGATTTGGTTAAAATCATCAGCGGACCTCTTGAGGGCTACTCAGGAACTGTTAAGTCGGTTGATACCGCTAACAACAATGTTTGCGTAGTTCTTTCTATGTTTGGCCGAGAAACTCCGGTTGAGTTAGAGCTTGACCAGATTGCTTTGGCTGATTAATTCAGTTAATTGGCAGTAATGCTTATTAAATTTTGACAGATAACTGTCCCCATGGCGTAAGGGTAATGCGCCACGGTGGGAGGGACGGAATATGACCGTTCCGCCAGGTGTTTTATTAAAACACTGTTACCACGAATAATGGAGGTGCAAATAAATGGCTCAGAAAATCACAGGTTACATTAAGCTTCAAATCCCTGCAGGTAAGGCTACACCGGCTCCCCCGGTTGGTCCTGCTCTTGGTCAGCACGGCGTCAACATTATGGCGTTCACCAAGGAGTTCAACGAGAGAACAAAGAATGATGCAGGTCTTATCATTCCGGTAGTTATCACCGTTTATGCAGACCGTTCGTTCAGCTTCATCACCAAGACTCCTCCCGCAGCTGTTCTTATTAAGAAGGCTTGCGGCATTGAGAGTGCTTCGGGCACACCGAATAAAACTAAGGTTGCCAAAATCACCAGAGAGCAAATTAAGAAAATCGCTGAAACCAAAATGCCTGACCTTAATGCAGCAAGCATCGAGACCGCTATGAGTATGATAGCTGGAACTGCTCGCAGCATGGGCGTAGAAGTAGTCGATTAATTCTCTCTCGTGGGAGGAAAATTCCGATTTAACCACTTATTGGGAGGTAAACAATGAAACACGGAAAGAAATATAATGAAAGCGCAAAGCTTATTGAAACCGGTAAGCTTTACGATGTGAACGAAGCAGTTGAGGTTGCTGTTAAAACCGGCACTGCTAAGTTCGATGAAACGGTTGAAATTCACGTTCGTTTGGGTGTTGACTCTCGTCACGCTGACCAGCAGGTTAGAGGTGCAGTTGTTCTTCCGAACGGAACTGGTAAAAAGGTTAGAACCCTTGTTTTAGCAAAGGGTGATAATGCAAAAGCTGCTGAGGAAGCTGGCTCTGATTTCGTTGGAGCTGAGGAACTCGTTGCTAAGATTCAGAATGAGAACTGGCTTGATTTCGATGTTGTTATCGCAACACCTGATATGATGGGTATTGTTGGTCGTCTTGGTAAGGTTTTAGGTCCCCGTGGACTTATGCCTACTCCTAAGGCAGGAACCGTTACCCCTGATGTTGCTCGTGCAGTTACCGAGGCTAAGGCTGGTAAGATTGAGTATCGTCTTGATAAGACCAATATCATTCACTGCCCCATCGGCAAGGTTTCCTTTGGTCCTGAAAAGCTTCAGGAGAACTTTGATGCACTTATGGGTGCTATCATCAAAGCTAAGCCCGCTGCTACTAAGGGTCAGTATATTAAGTCTTGCGTTATCGCAACCACAATGGGCCCCGGCGTTAAGCTCAACGTAGCTAAGTTCGGCGTTTAATTGAAATTTTAAAGGCTATCGCTTAAAGCGATAGCCTTAATTTTTTTTATTGTATAAAAGAGTTTATTTTTTGATAAAATAGAGTTGACTTTTATCTTTTGTTATGGTAAAATACTAAAGTCGCATTCGGAGAGGTATCGAAGTGGTCATAACGAGGCGGTCTTGAAAACCGTTTGCCCAAAAGGCACAAGGGTTCGAATCCCTTCCTCTCCGCCATTTTTTTAATTTAATAGGTTTTTAAACCGTTCAGCAATATGGAGTAGTACTCAAGTTGGTGACGAGGCGCCCCTGCTAAGGGCGTAGGTCGGCTAAACCCCGGCGCGAGAGTTCGAGTCTCTCCTACTCCGCCAGGTAGACAGCATTGATTAAGTTCAGTGCTGTCTATTTTTGTATATAAATTGCGAACTCGAGCGCCGAAGGTGCTGTCTGTTTTTTTATTTCTCAAGTTCGGTTATTTTATCAGCGATTTGGGCGAAAATTTGGTTTGAGGTTTGGGTTTGTCGGTTTGTGTTTTCTGAGAAAACTATAACAACATATTTTGGATTTTCGGCAGGGAACAAGCCGCAAAACCAACCTTGACAAATTTCAACCCCATTTTTATATTTTCCTGTTTGAGCGGTTGCCGTTTTTCCTGCTGCCGTAACAGTTTTTGGAAGTGCCGTTGTGCCTGTTCCTTCAAGTAAAACTGCTTCTAAGTGTGTCTTTAAAATATCGGCAGTTTCCTTTTGCATAACCTGAGTTTTATTGCCTTTTTGATATTCGGTGAATTTTCCGTCTTTCAAAGTGCCTTCAACAACAGAGGGAATATAATAAGCACCATCGTTTGCAACGGCTGAATAAAGTGTTAGCATAGAAATAGGGGATAAGAGCAATTCTCCTTGACCTATGCTAAAGTTTGCAAGTTGAGCTAGATTTTCGAGTTTTTCTTTTTTTGGAAGATTCCCTTTTGCCGTTTTTATATTATCACATATTTCAAGTTGTTTTCCAAATCTCAGGGAAGATGCTATATCATAAATTTTTTCATTGCCTATTTCTATTGCAAAATTATAAAAAAAGGTGTTACAGGAATGAGCAATCGCCGAACGGAGATTCATTATGCCGTGTCCCGATAAATCATGGCAACGGAAGAATCTATCAATAATTTCGAATGAGCCTGTGCAGTTATACAAAAAATTATTTTTATTATTCTCAATTCCTGCAATTGCAATACAAGGCTTAAAAACCGAGCCAACGTTATAGGCATTAATTGCTCTGTTTAAAAGGGGAGAATCGGCATTATTAAGATTTTCTTCTATGGTTTGCATATTAAAGTCGGGCCGACTGACACTGGCTCTTATTTTACCGCTTTTAGCCTCGGCTATAACAACCGCACCCGTTTCAATAGCGCTTGCTGCTTCTTCGGCTATCGACTGAATATTTATATCTATTGTTGAAACAACCCCGCTAGCCTCTACTGAGGTGTTATTAACAAGATGGGGCGTGGCTCCCTCTAAAATTTCTCCTTTTGCATTGCAGTCATAAGAAATATAGATTTCCTCTTCGCTTGAGAGAATGCTATCATAGGCCAACTGAATACCCGAAACACCCTTAAAATCTATATCGGTATAGCCTAAAAGATGAATAGCAGGAATATAATCCGATTGCCCGTAAACATAGGTGCAAACAATTCCATCGCACTCTATCCACTCATCCACCTCACATAAAACAGGCTTATTATTTCTTAGTAACGCCAAAACGTTTTGAAGTTCCTCTCCTTGTAAAATAGAAGAGATTGCGGTAACTGCCCTTGGAGTCGGGGAAACTGCGGCTATGATTTTTCTGTTTGAATTGGTGAGCGGAACCATATTGCAGTCATAAATAGTGCCTCTTTGTTTTGAAATGGTAAGTCTTAAGGAATTACCTTGATAACCTGTTTTTGAGTAATCGGCAGTTGCGGTTACACCAACCCTTAAAACCGATATGAAAAATAATAGCAAAATAAGAAAAAAACAAATTGCACTTCTTTTGGAAAATATCCGCCAAAATATAATATTATCCATAAATAAAACCCCTTTCGTTAATAAGTTTTAACCGAAAGGGATTTTTTAAACATTATTCAGCTTTCATTCGAAGAAGTGCGCCTTTTTTAACAGGGCGTTCAAAGGGGATTTTAATAGTCATCATAGGATGAGGGGCTGAGTCTATGGGGCTCAGTTTTTCATCAAACAATTCATTTGCAACAACCTTAAAGGGAGAGGATTTTGGCTCTAAGCAATCAAATTCTTGGCCTTTTAAAAACTTGTTTTTAAGGGTTGCAACAATCATGCCATCCTCATAGCCATCAACAATAGCGGCAACCGAATAATCTCTGACATAGCCGGCATTTTCATAGGTCTGGGAATTTTTTGGGAAATCAAGATAAAAGCCTGTTGAATAGTTTCTATGGCTTATCTTGTTAAGCTCCTCGCTAACCCATATGGGACATTTCCAATCCTTTCCTTGCTCCTTGAGGCTATCAAGAGCACCTCTATAAGCATTGGTAACAACCGCAACATAATAATGAGATTTTGCTCTGCCTTCAAGCTTTATACTATCAACGCCTGCGGCTATCATCTTATCAAGATGCTCAGCCATACACATATCGTTGGCATTGAGGATATAGGTGCCTTTATCGGTTTCGGTTATATCGAAATACTGACCGGGGCGTTTTTCTTCCATAAGAGAATAACTCCAACGGCAAGATTGAGCACAGTCGCCCCTGTTGGCGTCTCTTCCCGTCATATAACTCGAAAGAAGACATCTTGAAGAATAGGAAACGCACATAGCACCGTGGGCAAAGGCTTCTATTTCAAGCTCTTTGGGTGTTTTGGCTCTGATTTCTGCAATCTCATCTAAAGATAGCTCTCTTGCCAATACAATGCGCTTTGCGCCAAAATCATAGAATGCTCTAGCGGTTTCATAGTTGCAAATGCCCGACTGAACCGATATATGCAAATCACAGCTTGGAGCGTATTTTTGAACCATACGCATTGTGCCGAGGTCGGCCGAAATTATAGCATCAGCCCCTAATTCCTCTAACATTTCAAGAAAAGCGGGAAGTCTTGGCATTTCGGCATTATGGGGTATAGTGTTGCAGGCAATATGCACCTTAACACCATTTTTATGGGCATACTCAATGCCTTTTTTCAAATCTTCTTCGCCGAAATTGGATGCGGCAGTTCGCATACCAAATTCCTCGCCTGCAAGATAAACTGCATCGGCCCCGTAATCCACGGCGGCCTTAAGCCTTGTTAAATCACCTGCAGGGCTTAAAAGCTCGGGCAGTTTTATATAATCAGTTAAAATACTCATAAATCCATTGTTTTCCTTGCTTGAGTTTTGCTATGGTTGCGTTTTGCTCTGCCATAGTTTTATGGAAATAAAAATTACCGGAACTATCGGTTACAAAATAATAATAATCGGAAGATTTGGGATATAATGCCGCATTTATAGCATCAATTCCGGGGGAGCAAATAGGTCCGGGAGGAAGTCCCTTAATAGCCGAAAAATCATTATCGGCTTGGGTATTATATCTTCCGTCATCGTGTTTGAAGCTATCGCCATAAAACAAGGTGGGGGATGAGCCTAATGTTCCGCCCGTTTCAGCGGAATTTAGTCTATTATAAAACACGCTTGCAACACCCTTCATATTATCTTGAAGGCGTTCTTTTGCTTCATCTGTTTTAGCATCAATACCTGCCTCTAATTGAATGATAGATGCCATAGTTAGAATCTCGTTCATAGAATATCCCAATTTTTCGGCACGTTCAAACATTTCATCAGTTATTTTAGCTTGGGACTGATTAATCATACGTTCAATGGCTAATTTGGCACAAGCCTTGCCATCATCATAAGAATAAAAACTATAAGTATCGGGAAATAAATAACCTTCTAATGTGTGGTAGGTTTTAATTTCATCGGCAGATTGCAAAAGCTTTGAATTTCTTTCAACCTCTTCGAGAGCTACTAAAAATTCCGACCTTGTGCAAACGCCCGCTTTTTCTAAAATAGTTGTGATTCCGGGAACAGTAACATTTTCGCCGTTAACATTTTTAGTGAAGTCATTAATACCGGTGCCTTCGGGAATGGTAATAGTAACTGTTTCGGCTTTGGCTCCATCGTTTATAAGCATTTGTGCCAAACCCTCATAACCCGATTCGGTATTAAAGTTATAGAGGCCATATTTAAACTGACTGTCATACCCTTTGAGTTTGGTATAAATTCTAAAAAGAAAAGGCATTTTGACAGCACCAACCTCTTCAAGCTCTGAAGCAATACTTGAGGCAGGAGTGCCCTTTTCGATATTCATTGTAACCTCTTCGCCTCTGCCAAAGCCGATTCCCATAAAATCTGCCCCTGCATAGATTACAAAAAATGCGAGTAATACCGAAATTAAAACAACCGAAACAACCCAAATTATATTTTTTGCGGTTGAGGGGGATTTTTTATTTCTTTTGCGGTGCTTTTTTTCTTTTTCTTCGGTTTGGGCTATTTCAAAGCCTTTGCCGATAATAAAGTTATCTTCAGCGTTAAAGTTATTGTTTTGCTCCATTTTGTTATCCTTTCAAATATAGCGCATTTGTTTTTTCATATCTTGGCTTTTTTCTTTGCCCTTTAAGGCTTCAAGAATTAAAAATCCAAATTCAAATGCGGCACCCGCACCATAGGCGGTTATAATGTTGCCATCTTTAACGGCAGGGGAGTTTACGATATTAGCGCCATATAGGTCTTTTTCAAAGCCTGTAAAACAGGTTGCGTTTTTATTTGCGAGAATACCTTTATGCCCTAAAATCGAGGGAGCGGCACAAATGGCGCCGATAATAAGACCCTTTTCGTTTGCAATATCAATAAACTTTTGAACCGTTTCGTTATTCTCAAGGTTTAAGGTTCCAGGCATACCTCCGGGAAGAATAATACCCTCGAGGTTTTGATGGGTAAGCTCGGTTTCTTCCAAATCGCAAACTATAGGTATATTATGCGAGCCTTTAACCGTTTTAGAGCCAATACCAACAGTTTTAATATCTATATTTGCTCTTCGCAAAATGTCAATAGGTGCTAAGGCTTCGCATTCCTCAAAGCCCTCGGCTAAGAATATATAAATCATTTTTGTTCCTCATATATTTCGAGAACGCTTTTAAGAACATCCTCTGAAATCTCTTCAATTGTTCTGGGCTCGCCATCCTTAGAACAGGGAATGGTCTCCCAACCCGAAAACTCGGCTGTGAAAAGGGCGGCCTTGCGGCAGTTATCAAGATAATCGGTATCACTTTCGTGGATATCCTTTTTAGAGTTATCGCCCTCATATCTTTTGGAAAGAAGCTTTTGAGAAACCTCAACAGGCATATCAAGGAAGATTACCTTATCGGGCTTCGGAATACCGATTTTATTATATTCAAAATCATAGAGCCAAGAAAGAAAATCCTCCCATTTGCTACTATCTAATTTTGAAGCCTGATGAATGGCATTTGAAGTGGTGTATCTTCCCGAAACGATAGTTCCGCCGTTGTTATAATACTCACCCCAATTAGCTTTATAGGAAGCATAGCGGTCAACAGTATAGAAAACTGAGGCAGCATAGGCGTTAACATCTCCCGGTTTCTTTCCAAAATCGCCTTTTAAATACATTTTAACAAGGGTGCTTGAGGGGTTGTCATAATCAGGGAAGGAAACTGCCTTGCAGTCAATACCCATATCGGTAAGCTTTTTGTTAAGCAGTTCGAGTTGGGTTGATTTTCCGCTTCCATCAAGCCCTTCTATTACTATAAGTTTACCCATTGTTTTTAAGACTCCTGTAATATTCTTTCATTTCCTTTGCTCTTCCGCAGGACATTTTGCCCTCGGGACAAGGTCCGTTAAGGCAGGAAGGACCTGCATTCTTAAAGAGGTTGGGAGCAACCTCGCAAACCAAGGCTAACATTTGGTTGGCAATATCCTGAATTTCCCATTGTGCACGGGCACAGCAACGGTGTTTAAAGAAGTTATGAAGCGAACGGGCATTCATAGTCATAATCATTTGAGTTTCGCAAGAATTTGGCAAAACAAAACGAGCATCCTCAATTGCTTTTTTCTCAGCCATACGGGCAGCGGTTTTCTCATCCTTGCCCTCAGCTAAAAAGGTTTTTATATGCTTTTCTTTAAGAATTTCGGCAAGGCGGTCATATCTTTTTTGGTCCTCAGCCATAATTTCTTCATAAATCTCGAGCGCCTCAGGAACGGCGGCAATTTCGGGGGGAGTTATGTATTCAAAACTGCCCTCTCTAACATAACGCTGGCTCTTAACCGAGAAGGATGCCATTCTATGCCTTGTAATCTGAGCCAAAAGAGCACGGGAAATACCCTCGATTCCAAAGGTGAAGCTTGCGTGTTCAATAGGGCTTTCGTGGCCGATTTCGGAAAGCATCTCAACAAAGGAAGCTGCCTTTTCATCGGTTAAATTATCGGTTAAATTGCTGATGGAGGAGCTGCTGTAACAAAGCTTTGCAGCCGATGCTACTGTATGCTCGGGGTTTGGAGTATGCGCCAAAAGAAAAACCTTAGCCATTTTTCATTCCTCTTTCTTTTATATATACACACTAATTATATCAAAACCGCCCTCTTAATTCAACAATAAAGTATAGTTTTTATTAAATTTATAAAATATTTAAAATTTTTTAAAAAAAGTCTTTTTATGTCGAAGGTTTTGTGGTAATATAGAAATAGAATATTGAGCGGAGGAATTTTAATATGGCAAGTATCAATTTTAAGCATTCGCCTTTTGGGGATTTGGCTATTATCAGTATGAGAGGTTGCGAGGATATTTCCTCTAAGGTTGATTTTTATCTCAAACAATGGCGTGATATCCCTGAGGACGAATCTTTTGTTGTTTCGGCTAATTGTCCCAGATTCGGCACCGGTGAAGCAAAGGCGGTTCTTAATCATACTGCAAGAGGTCTTGATGTTTATATCATTTGCGATTGCTTCAATTATAACGTTACATATAAGATGTATGGACAAACTGTTCCGATGAGTCCTGATGACCATTTCCAAGATTTAAAGCGCATTATTGCAGCTCTTGGCGGAAAGGCAAGAAGAATAACCGTTATTATGCCCATGCTATACGAGGGAAGACAGCATAGAAGAACCAGCCGTGAATCTATGGACTGCGCTATGGCTTTGCAAGAGCTTGTTAATATGGGTGTTAAGAATATCATCACCTTTGATGCTCATGACCCAAGAGTTAACAACGCAATTCCGCTTGATGGATTTGATAATGTTCAGGCAGCTTATCAAATGATTAAGGCTCTTCTTAAAACCGTTCCTGATATTAAGCTTGATAGAGAGCATACTATGGTTGTTTCTCCAGATGAGGGCGGTATGGGCCGATGCATTTATTATTCCTCTGTTTTAGGCTTAGAGCTTGGTATGTTCTATAAACGCCGTAACTATTCGGTTATTGTTAACGGCAGAAACCCGATTGAAGCTCATGAATTCCTCGGTAATGATATAACAGGTAAGGACCTTATCTTAGTTGATGATATGATTTCCTCGGGCGAATCAATGCTTGATATTGCCGCAAAGCTCAAGGAAAAGGGAGCAGGCAGAATCTTTGTTTTCTCAACCTTTGGTCTTTTTGTTGAGGGCTATGAGAAGTTTGATGAATATTATAAAAACGGCATTATAGATAAGATTTTCACAACAAACCTTATCTATCAACCAAAAGAACTTTTAGAGCGTGAATGGTATTGCAGTGTTAATATGTCGAAATATATTGCACTTATCGTTGATACCCTCAACTATGATAATTCTATCAGCAGTCTCCTTGACCCCGCCGACCGCATTAAAAAGGTTGTTGCAAAATATGCAAAGGAAGACGACCAACTTAAAATTAGCGAAGATATTTAAAATTTAAAGCCCCACTTTTTGTGGGGCTTTTTTATACAGGCATTGGCGGAGTGAAAATTCCAAGGGATGGGGGATTATTTGTGAAAACGGCAAATAAAACACCTAAAATTATCAAGTTTGAGATAAAGAATATATTTGCACCTTTTGAAGTGAATTTTTTGCTTGATAGTATTTTATTGCGTTTGCAAAGTCCAATTAAGACGCCAACATAATACGAGCCGATATTTATAAATTCAACATCATAACCGATTATTCCATTGGCAATATAATAAATTGCAATAATTATGAAAATTGCGTTTAATATGCCAATTGCTACTGCAGGAAAATAATTATCGGGTTTTTCTTTCGAGGAAAAATATTCAATAATCGAATAGATTAGAAAGGGAAGAAATACTAACTTTAAATGCTCCCAAACGCTTTCGTTAACGGGAAAGAAAAGAGCAATAATTTCATTTTGCCCTGTCCAATTAAATATAAAATGGCCTATGGTTCCTAAAAGGCTTATAACAATAAATGCAATTATATTCTTCTTAAAGGACAAATTAAGCACCTCTTATAAACTTATTTACAAGATATTTTATGCTAAATTTTAAAAAATATTTGCCTTTTAATGCGATTTGTGGTAAAATGTTGTAAATTGTTATTTATGATTTTTAGAGGTGTTAAAATGGATAATCAAACCTTACAAATTTTGATTGCAATGGTTGTTTATATGGCAGCAGTTATTGTTATTGGTGTTGTGTTTGCCAAAAAAGCAAATCAAAATTCAGAAAACTATTTTCTAGGTGGCCGTTCACTCGGCCCTTGGGTTACCGCAATGAGTGCGGAAGCCTCCGATATGTCGGGATGGCTTTTGATGGGTCTTCCCGGTGTAGCTTATTGGTGCGGCTTGGCCGATGCTGCTTGGACCGCTATCGGACTTGCTATCGGAACATATTTTAACTGGCTTATAGTTTCTAAAAGACTTCGCCGTTATAGTGTTGTTGCTAACAATTCAATAACCTTGCCCGAGTTTTTCTCTAACCGTTTCAGAGAAAAAAGCAAGATAGTTATGACCTTGGCAGCATTATTTATCCTTATTTTCTTTACCGTTTATGCTGCAA
Organism: Clostridiaceae bacterium; assembly: GCA_904502215.1. Taxonomy (GTDB): domain Bacteria; phylum Bacillota; class Clostridia; order Oscillospirales; family Acutalibacteraceae; genus UBA737. The sequence goes on along the minus strand of CAJGDQ010000003.1, from coordinate 3,503 downwards.
GCTGCTTTGTAACCTGCGGAAAGCTTTTCTCAACACTTTTCGGCACTCCTTATATCGCTATGATGATAGTTGGTGCTGTATTTGTATTGCTTTATACCATTCTTGGCGGATTTTTAGCCGAGAGTGCTTCTGACTTCATGCAGTCTATAGTTATGATTGTGGCCTTGGTTGTTATAGTTGTTATGGGAACTGTTAAGGCAGGCGGTATTGCTGAAGTTGCTGAAAATTCCGCAAAAATCCCCGGATTTTTAGAGTTTTTCGGAATTGCAAACCCTGCTATTAATGAGGCAGGGGAGCAAATAGTTGAAGCAGGCAAGCCTGTTTTTGATGCGGCTTCCTCCTATGGAGTTCTTAGAATTTGCTCAATGCTTGCTTGGGGACTTGGATATTTCGGTATGCCTCAGGTTCTCCTTCGCTTTATGGCTATAAGACGTGAAGATGAATTAAAGCGTTCAAGAAGAATTGCTATGATTTGGGTAGTTATTTCTCTTGCAGTAGCAGTATTTATCGGTATTGTTGGCCGTGTTGTTTACCCAACTGTTCATTTAACCGCAACTGCTTCCGAAAATATCTTTATAACCATTTCAACCTCTTTGTTGCCTCCGCTTCTTGCGGGCTTTGTTATGGCGGGCATTTTGGCTGCAACTATCAGTTCTTCCGATTCTTATCTTCTTATTGCGGCTTCGGCATTTGCTAAAAACATTTTCCAAGGTGTTGTTAAAAGGAATGCAACTGATAAGCAGGTAATGATTATTACAAGAATAACCTTGTTAGTTATTGCTTTAATTGCTATAGTTATAGCTCTTGATGAAGATAGCGTTATTTTCAGCATTGTATCATTTGCTTGGGCAGGCTTCGGAGCAACCTTTGGTCCGCTTATGATATTCTCTCTATTCTGGAAGAGAATAAACCGTGCAGGTGCTATTGCAGGTATGGTTGGCGGAGCCGGAATGGTATTCCTTTGGAAATTGGTTATAAGTGGCCTTGGCGGAGTTTTTGCTATATATGAGCTTCTTCCCGCATTTATCTTCTCTTCAATTTGCATTGTTGTTGTGTCCCTCTTAACAAAGGCTCCTTCAAGCGAAATTTTAGAGGATTTCGAGGCTTCTAAGCATAAAACTGAAATATAAAATTAAAGACCTACCGAAACGGTAGGTCTTTTTTTATGGATTGCACATTTTACAAGGAGTATAGCCTTCATCTATCAGTAAATCCCTGTTTAAAAAGAAGGCTTTGTTTTCTTCTTTCATTTTAGAAACCGAGGAACAACTGGATTTATGAAAAATCTTGCTGTTTATGTTGGCGCAGTATTTAGTTTTGGTATTTTCTTTTTGAACGGTAACCTTTGAAGAGGTTTCATTCTTCGAGGTTGTTTCTTCTTTTGAAACCCTATAACCATTAACGGAATTATCAGTTGGCATATTAATCGAAACCTCTCTTCGACTAACAGTATCTTCCGTTTTACAACCCGCCAAGCCTAAAATCAAAATCGGGCATAATAACAATATTATAAGTTTTTTCAAATTTATCACTTTCCTTATGAGAATGATAACAAATTTTTACTGTTATTGCAAGGAGTAATTCTTGAAAAGAGAGGGATATTGTGGTATACTAAGAAAAAGAAATTTTAGGAGAATGTTTAATTGTTTGAACAAACGGTTGATATTGAACGTATTGAACAAATAGTTAATTTGTTCGGTAATTTTGATGAAAATATCAGGATTATAGAAAAAAGATATAATGTTGCAATAACCTCCCATTCTAGTCAAATTAAGATAAAGGGCGAGGTTGATAATGTTCTGAATGCCAAAAGAACAGTTGAGGGACTGATTTCTATGATTAACAAGGGCGAGCAAATAACCGACCAAAACATAAATTATGTTGCAAGTCTTGTTGAAGATGGCGAAGATTCTAAAATAAACGATATAACTGATGCTAACTGCATTTGCATAACCTCAAAGGGCAAACCGATTAAACCCAAAACCTTGGGTCAAAAGCAATATGTTGAGGCAATAAGGAATAACACCATAACCATTGGCGTTGGCCCTGCAGGAACGGGTAAAACCTATTTGGCAGTTGCCGAGGCGGTTAGCGCTTTCAGAGCAAAAAAGGTTAATAGAATAATTCTAACAAGACCCGCTGTTGAAGCGGGGGAACGCTTAGGCTTTTTGCCGGGCGATTTGCAGCAAAAAATCGACCCTTATTTAAGACCTCTTTATGATGCTCTTTTCGATATGCTTGGAGCTGAAAACTTCCAAAAATGTCAGGAAAGAGGGGATATTGAGGTTGCCCCCTTGGCTTATATGAGAGGTAGAACCTTGGATGATAGTTTTATAATCCTTGATGAAGCTCAGAATACAACAAGTGAGCAAATGAAAATGTTTTTAACCCGTTTGGGCTTTAATTCTAAGGCGGTTGTAACGGGAGATATAACCCAAATAGATTTGCCTGACGGCAAAAAGTCAGGACTTAAGGATGCGGTTAAAATCCTTAAAAATATTGATGATATTGCAATTTCTAAATTAACGGGTAAGGATGTTGTTCGTCATCGATTGGTTCAGGAAATAATAAAGGCTTATGAAAGAAGTGCTGAAAAGAAATGAGCGTTAAAGTTAATATAATATCAAAATATAAAGGTCAAAAATTGCCGACAGGCACCAAGCTTTTAATAAGAAAAGCCTGCAACGCAACCCTTAAATTTGAAGGCTTAGAGGGCGATTTTGAGGTTGATGTTACTTTGGTTAAAGATGAAATGATAAGAGAAATCAATCTTGAGCATAGAAATATCGATAGTGCAACCGATGTTTTGTCCTTCCCCTTGGGAGAAAACGGAGAGTTTGATATTAACCCCGAAACCCAGGCTAAAATGCTTGGTGATATCGTAATTTCGGTTGACCATGCTCTGGCTCAGGCCGACCTTTATGGACATTCTATTGAACGTGAAACTGCATTCTTAACGGTTCATTCAATGCTTCATTTGTTAGGCTATGACCATGTAAACGGCGGTTTAGAGCAAACTATTATGAGAGAAAAGGAAGAGTCGGTGCTTGAGGCATTGGGTCTTGCCGTTAATAAAATTTGAGAGAAGAAAAAATGGAACAAAAATCAGCTTTTATAACTATTATAGGAAGACCTAATGTTGGAAAATCTTCATTGATGAACAGGATTTTAGGTCAAAAAATTGCTATAGTTTCGAATAAACCTCAAACAACGAGAACTCGTATTATGGGCATTAAGACTGAGAACGAAATTCAAACTGTTTTTATTGATACTCCCGGTTTTCATAAGCCCAAAAATGAGCTTGATCGCAGCATGAATAAGGCGGTTGGAGACGGTATGGCCGATGTTGATGCGGCTGTTTTGGTTGTTGAGGCGGTTACCTCCTTTAAAACCGAGGAGGATGAAATTCCGCCTGCCGAGGCTGAGCTTATAAAGGAATTAAAGAGAAGAAAGCTCAAGGCGGTTTTAGTAATAAATAAAATTGACCTTTTAGAGAAGAAGGA
>CAJGDQ010000002.1 GCA_904502215.1 Clostridiaceae bacterium | reverse complement strand
TAAGAGGGTCAATGTAACTGTTGGTCCTGAACAGGAATATTTCCTTGTTGATAAGGAAATGTATGAAAAACGCCCCGACCTTATTTATTGCGGAAGAACCCTTATCGGCTCCATGCCACCCAAAGGTCAGGAGATGGATGACCATTATTTCGGCGTTTTAAAGCCGAGGGTTGCGGCATTTATGAGGGAGCTTGATGAGGAGCTTTGGAAGCTTGGAGTGCTTGCTAAAACCGAGCATAATGAAGCAGCTCCTTCTCAGCACGAATTAGCACCTATTTTCACCACCATCAACATAGCTGCCGACCATAATCAGCTTACTATGGAGATGATGAAGAAAACAGCACTTCGTCACGGACTTGTTTGTTTGCTCCACGAAAAACCGTTTTATGGAGTTAACGGAAGCGGAAAGCATAATAACTGGTCGCTTTCAACCGATACCGGAATAAACTTCTTGAAGCCGGGTAAAGAGCCCGAGAAAAACCTGTTGTTTTTATTAACCTTAGCGGCAGTTATAAAGGCTGCGGACGAGCATCAGGAGCTTTTAAGGATATCGGTTGCAACTGCAGGAAACGACCACCGCTTAGGTGCCCACGAAGCACCGCCTGCAATTCTTTCGATCTTCCTTGGCGAAGAGTTAACGGGTATTCTTGAATCTATTGAAAACGGTGTTCATCACGATAGCACCGAAAGGGTTAAGATGAATATGGGTTCGGAGGTTATCCCCTCGATTAGAAAGGATAATACCGACCGCAACAGAACCTCTCCTTTTGCCTTTACGGGAAATAAATTTGAATTCAGAATGTTAGGCTCGGCATCTTCAGTTTCTGATACCAATGTTATGATGAATACTATGGTTGCCGAAGTATTTTCAGAGTTTGCTGATAAACTTGAAAAGGCTGATGATTTCGAAAAAGAAGTTAAGGCCATCATTAAAAAGGTTATGGAGAACCATAAGCGTATCATATTCAATGGTGATGGTTATTCTGAAGAATGGGAGATAGAGGCCGAGAAGAGAGGTCTTTTAAATCTTAGGAGCACGGTTGATGCCTTGCCTTTGCTAAAAAGCGAAAAGAACATAGAAATGTTTGAAAGGCATAAGGTTTTGAGCCGAACTGAAATACTTTCCAGAGTTGATATTATCTTAGAAAATTATTCAAAGATAATTCATATCGAAGCGCTGACCCTTATGGATATGATGAATAGGGAGGTTATTCCGGCTATTATGGATTACACCGACCATTTATGCTCAGCGGTGTTACATAAAAATAGTCTTGGCGGCATAAACTCAACTGTTGAAAGGGAATTGATAGCAAGACTTTCGGCTGCGAACAAGGAAATTTATAGCTTGACTTCCGACCTTAAAATTGCAGTTGCAACGGCTGAGAAAACCGAGGATATGCTCGAGAGAGCCACTATTTATCATAATGAGGTTTTAAAACTTATGGGCGATATCAGAAGCTATGCTGATAGCGCTGAAACGGTTGTTCCAAGGAGCAGTTGGCCATATCCGAGTTATGGTGAATTGCTTTTCAGTAATTAAAACAAAGAAATTTCAAATAATAACCCGATAACTTTATTGTTATCGGGTTATTATTTTGCTAAAAATTTGATTTTTTGGGATTTTTCCTTTGAAAATGTTGTTTTATACACATAAATTTGGTTTTTAGTTGCATTATTTTTCTGATTTTTGGGGCGTTTTTCGAGAAATAGGCATATTTTTTAACAAATTTGTGCGGTTTTTTGTTGTTTTGCCTTTTTTCTTTTGTTTTTGTTGTTGACATTTAGTTGGTTTTGTGATAGACTTAACATAGTAAACTATCGCATTTTGCTTTTTGGGAGGTGCAGTATGAGAACTGTCTATACCGAAAAAATTGATAAATCACCACGAATTGCTGCTCTTATCGAGCATCTCTTTGCCAATATGCCTGAAATCGAGGCTGACCGAGCCGTTCTTCTTACCGAAAGCTATCGCAAAACTGAGGGACTTCCTATTATTATAAGAAGAGCTAAGGCGTTTGCTCATATTTTAGAGAATTTGCCTATTACAATTCGCCCGTTGGAGCTTATAGTTGGAAGCAACAGTAAGGCGCCGAGAGGCTGTCAGGTTTTCCCTGAGTATTCATATACTTGGCTTCAGGATGAGTTTGATACTGTTGCAACTAGAAGTGCTGACCCTTTTTATATATCTGAAGAAACAAAGGAAACACTTCGCAAGGTTTATCCTTATTGGAAGGGTAAAACAACTAGTGAGCTTGCAACTGCATATATGGCGCCCGAAGCACTTGCTGCAATTGACCATAATATTTTCACCCCCGGAAACTACTTTTACAATGGAATCGGTCATGTAACGGTAGATTACGGAAAGGTTTTAAAAATCGGTTTTAAGGGCATTGAGCAAGAAGCACGTGATGCTATGGCAAAGCTTAAATGCTCCGACCAAGATTATGCAAAACGTCACCAATTTTTAGAGGCGGTAATTATCAGCTGCGAGGCGGTATGTAAATATGCTGCAAGATATGTAGAGTTAGCTTTAAACGAGGCCGCAAAGGAAAACGGAGCTCGCAAGGAAGAGCTTTTAAAAATTGCTGAAAACTGCAAAAGAGTTCCCGCTCTTGGAGCTACAAGCTTTTACGAGGCTTGCCAATCCTTTTGGTTTGTTCAAATGCTGCTTCAAACCGAATCTAGCGGACATTCGATTTCTCCCGGTCGCTTTGACCAATATATGTATCCTTATTTTGAGGCCGACCTCGATAAAGGCGCTATTACAAGAGAATTTGCCCAAGAGCTTATTGATTGCATTTGGGTTAAGCTTAATGACCTTAATAAAGTGCGTGATGCGGCTTCGGCCGAGGGCTTTGCGGGTTATAGCTTGTTCCAAAATCTGATTGTTGGCGGTCAGGATTCGAGCGGAAGAGATGTTACGAATGACATTTCTTATATGTGTATGAACGCAACGATGCATGTTTCGTTGCCTCAACCTTCATTCTCGGTTAGAGTTTGGAACGGAACTCCTCACGAGTTTATGTTAAGAGCCGCCGAGGTTACCCGAACAGGTGTTGGACTTCCCGCTTATTATAACGATGAGGTTATTATCCCCTCGCTCCAAAGCCGAGGCCTTACTTTAGAGGATGCAAGAGATTATAACATTATCGGTTGCGTTGAGCCTCAAAAGGCTGCTAAAACTGATGGTTGGCATGATGCCGCTTTCTTTAATATGTGCCGTCCGCTTGAGCTTGTTTTTTCAAATGGAGTAGACTGCGGAGTTCAGTTAGGACCAAAAACCGGCGATGTTTCTGAAATGAAGAGCTTTGAAGAGTTTTATGAGGCTTATAAAACCCAAATGAACTACTTTATTGAGCTTCTTGTTAATGCTGATAATGCTATTGACTTGGCACACGCTGATTTATGTCCACTTCCTTTCCAATCCTCAATGGTTGAAGATTGTATCGGCAGAGGAAAAAGCTTGCAAGAAGGCGGAGCGATTTATAATTTCACAGGCCCACAGGGCTTTGGTATTGCTAATATGGCTGATGCTCTTTATGCCATTAAGAAGCTTGTTTTTGAAGAAAAAAGCGTTTCTATGAAGGATTTTAAAGAGGCGCTTGAAAATAATTACGGCAAGGATATGGACCCAAAACAAGCCGAAAAGCTAACAACTCAGGTTGCAAAACGACTTGTTGAGAATGGCAAAACCATTACTGCCGAGGATGTTAAAAATATTTACGAAACGGTTAGTAGAAACAATTGTAATGCCGAGCAAAAGGCAAGGTATGAAGCACTTCTTGATAAAATCGCTGAACTTCCAAAGTTTGGAAACGATATCCCTGAGGTTGATAGCTTTGCAAGAGATGTGGCTTATACATATACCCGTCCGCTTTTGAATTATAGAAACCCCAGAGGAGGACAGTATCAAGCGGGACTTTATCCCGTTTCGGCAAACGTTCCTCTTGGAGCACAAACCGGTGCAACACCCGATGGACGACTTGCTAATACACCTGTTGCCGATGGTGTTTCACCTGCGGCGGGAAGAGATATAAAAGGACCTACCGCTGCTGCTAACTCGGTTTCAAAGCTTGACCATTATATTGCATCCAACGGAACTTTATTTAATATGAAGTTCCATCCGAGCGCTCTTGCGGGGGCCGGCGGACTTGAAAGCTTTGTGGCTCTTGTTCGAGGCTACTTTGACCAAAAGGGAAGCCATATGCAGTTTAATGTTGTTAGCCGAGAAACCTTGCGTGATGCACAAAAGAACCCTGAAAAATATAAATCACTTGTTGTTAGAGTTGCAGGATATAGCGCATTGTTCACCACTCTTTCGCGCTCGCTTCAAGATGATATTATTAACCGCACCGAGCAGGGGGAATTTTAAATGAATGATAAAATTCTTTCGGTTAGCGGTAGAATTTTTGATATTCAGCGTTTTTCCACCCACGATGGACCCGGTATTCGCACCATAGTATTCCTTAAAGGATGTCCCTTGAGATGCCGATGGTGTTGCAACCCCGAATCGCAGGTCTATGAAATTCAGGAAATGCTTCAAAAGGGCAAGCCTAAAATCATAGGAAGAGATGTGAATGTTGGCGAGGTATTAGAAGAGGTCTTAAGGGACCGACCTTATTACCGCAGAAGCGGTGGGGGAATCACACTTTCGGGCGGAGAATGCCTCTGGCAACCCGATTTTTCGGTGGCTCTTCTTACTGCCTGCAAGGAAAACGGACTGAATACCGCTATTGAAACAACGGCTTTTGCTGAGAAAGAGGTTATCGAAAGGTTTATTCCTGTTGTTGATTTGTTTCTTATGGATATTAAGCATACGAACAGTCAAAAACATGAGGAATTTACTACTAGGCCTAACGAAAAAATCCTCGAAAATGCAAGGTTTATTGCTTCCAGAGCCAAAAAGCTGATTATAAGAGTTCCTGTTATTCCGGGAGTTAATGATAGCGAAGAGGAAATCGGCAATATTGCAAGATTTACCGCCTCTCTCCCCGGTGTTAACGAAATTCACCTTTTGCCCTATCATCAAATGGGGCGTGATAAATACGAAGGACTTGGCCGCCCTTATTTAATGGGGGATGTTTCTTCTCCTTCGGCTGAAAAAATGCAAACTCTCCTTAAGGTTTGCGAGCAACACGGATTAATTACACGAATAGGAGGTTAGAGATGAGTTTTGATAAATATTCGGGTGATAAGCAAAGAATTATTCAAGAGATAGTTCCCGGAAAGCAAATCACCCTTTCACACATTATTGCTAACCCTGACAATACTCTTTACTACAAGCTGGGTCTTGACCCTGCAGAAGAGCATAGCGGAGCAATCGGAATCCTAACCCTTTCTCCAAGTGAGACCGCAATTATTGCGGGGGATGTTGCTATGAAGGCTTCAGGCGTTACTCTTGGTTTTGTTGATAGGTTTAGCGGAACGGTTATTGTAACCGGTTCGGTTTCACAGGTTGAAGCCGCGCTTATTGCCGTTAATGAATATGCCGCAAACAAGCTAGGCTTTGATGTTTGCGAGCTGACAAGAACATGAAGCGGCTTTTACTTATTGGGCGAAGCGGTTGCGGAAAAACAACCCTCACCCAAGCCTTAAACGGAGAAAAAACACATTATAAGAAAACTCAAGGGATGGTTTTTAACGATTTCGTTATTGATTCCCCAGGTGAATATGCCGAAAACCACGATTTAGGCTGCGCTTTGGCGCTTTACTCATATGAGGCTGATGTGGTCGCCCTTCTTATAGCGGCCGATGATGATTATTCACTTTTTCCGCCCTGTATCACCTGTCTTGTAAACCGAGAGGTAATCGGTGTGGTTACAAAAATTGATAAAAAAGACCCTAAAAGAGCTGAGCGTTGGTTAAGGCTTTCGGGTTGCAAGGATGTGTTTTTTGTCAATTCAGTTACGGGGGAAGGGGTTGAAGACCTGATTTCCCACCTAAAACAACACAAAAACAACAAAAATCAAGAAAAATAAAGAAAATAACAGTGATTTGTGTTGACTTTATACTTAATTTATGGTAAAATCAAGCCATAATCAAATAAAAAACAAAAAAATCAAAATTCAAAGGAGAATTTAAAATGGTAAACGAATTTGAAATTAAAAAACAGATTTGTGAAATCGGTAAGCGCATCTATGATAAGGGAATGGTTGCTGCTAATGACGGAAACATTTCGGTTAAGTTAAACGACAATGAGTTCCTTTGCACTCCTACCGGTGTTAGTAAGGGCTTTATGACCCCTGAATACATTTGTAAGGTAGATAAGGATGGAAAGGTTCTTCAGGCTAACGGAAACTTTAAGCCTTCTTCTGAAATTAAAATGCATATGCGTGTTTATAAGGAGCGTCCTGATGTTGGCGCAGTTGTTCACGCTCATCCTTTATATGCTACAGGCTTTGCTATTGCAGGCATTCCGCTAACCCAGCCTATTATGCCTGAAGCTGTAATTTCACTTGGCTGCGTTCCGATTGCTGAATACGGCACTCCTTCTACTGAGGAAATCCCCAATGCAGTTGCTAAGTATTTGCAATCCTTCGATGCAGTTCTTCTTGAGAACCACGGTGCTCTTTCTTATGCTGATAACCTGCTCAATGCTTATCATAAAATGGAGTCTGTTGAGTTTTATGCTCGCCTTCTTTACATTTCTAAGCAAATCGGTGGTCCTAAGGAGCTTTCAGAGTCTCAGGTTCAGCGTTTATATGAAATCCGCCGTCAGTTTGGAATGAAGGGTAAGCATCCTGCAGACCTTTGCCCCAACGCTCAGGACGGAAAGCCCAGCTGCCATGGCTGCAGCGGAAACTGCAACCACGGTGCTGACAAGGATATGATTGCTGAAATTACCCGTCAAGTGTTGGCTCAGCTCGGCAAATAAGTGGGTGATAGACATGGACGAACGAGAACTGCAAATAATCGCAGATACTATCGCCCGTGAAATCAAGGCTACTCCATCTGATATAAGTTTAAACGAGGCCCGCACATTGAGTGAGCAGGTGCGAAAAAGGGCCGAAGAAATGGGAGTTAAGGCTGTGGTTGCAATTTCTAACCGCACGGCAAACCCAATTCTTGTTGAATGTATGGATGATGCCTTTATTGCAAGTTATGATATTGCGGTTTCAAAAGCATTCACCGTTGTATCACTTAAAATGTCTACTGCTGTGTTAAAGCCACTTGCCCAACCGGGCGGTTCCCTTTACGGAATTCAGTTCACCAATAATGGTAAAATTGCAATTTTCGGTGGGGGAGAGCCGCTTAGAAACCAAAACGGCCAGATTGTTGGCGGTTTAGGGGTTAGCGGCGGCACCGAAGAGCAGGACACAGCCCTTGCGGCATACGGTAAAGAATTATTTGAGAAAGGCAAAAGATAAAATGGATATCAATTCTTCTAATATTGAAGCCATTGTTCGCCAAGTTTTGGGCGAGATGAAGGGTTCTTCCCCCTCAGCGCAAAGCTTTAGCGGAAACATTCCTTCAACTGCCAAGGTAGCTATGCTAACAGGACTTGAGAAGTTTGAAATTAAGGAATATCCAATGCCAAATGTTGGTGATGACGATATACTCGTTAAGGTTGAGGGTTGCGGCGTTTGTGGCACCGATGCTCACGAGTTTAAGCGAGACCCATTTGGATTAATTCCCGTAGCTCTTGGTCACGAAGGAACAGGCGAAATTGTTAAGATGGGCAAAAACGTTAAGAAGGACAGTGCGGGTAAGCCCTTAAATATCGGCGACAAGGTTGTTACCTGTATGATATTTAAGGATAACCCTGATATCACAATGTTCGACCTTAACAAGCAAAATGTTGGCGGAGCAGATGTTTACGGACTTCTTCCCGATGACGACATTCATCTAAACGGTTGGTTTGGTGATTACATACTTGTAAGAGGCGGTTCTACCGTATTCAACGTTAGCGACCTTGACCTCGATTCAAGAATTTTGATTGAACCCTGTGCTGTTCTTATTCACGCAGTTGAAAGGGCAAAAACAACCGGAATTTTAAGATTTAATAGCCGAGTTGTTGTTCAGGGTTGCGGTCCTATCGGATTGATTTGTATTGCAATTCTTCGCACGATGGGTATTGAGAACATTGTTGCTGTAGATGGCGAAGAAAAACGCCTTGATTTTGCAAAACAAATGGGCGCTGATAATACAGTAAACTTTAAGGACCACAAGGGTATTGAAGCCCTTGCAGGTGCGGTTAAGAATGCATTTGGCGGATATGAAGCCGATTTTGCTTTCCAATGCACAGGTTCCCCGATAGCTCATAGCAATATTTATAAGTTTATTCGCAACGGTGGCGGACTTTGTGAGCTTGGCTTCTTTATCAATGGCGGCGATGCTACTATTAATCCCCACTTCGATATTTGTGCAAAGGAAATCACAACGGTTGGTTCCTGGGTTTACACCCTTCGTGATTATGCAACCACCTTTGATTTCTTAAAGAGAGCAAAAGCAATCGGTATTCCGCTTGAGAAGCTTATAACCCACAAATATCCCCTTGAGCAGATTAACGAAGCGCTTCAGACTAACCTTAAAATGGAAGGTCTTAAGATTGCGATTGTTAATAAATAATTCAGGAGTAATCAAATATGAGAAATGCTACCGGAATTATAGAGGTTTATGGCCTTGTAGCTGCCTTTGTTGCTTGTGATGCAGGCTGCAAAGCGGCGAATGTAACGGTTGAAACCTTTGATAAAAACAAACCGGGAAACGCTGATGGACTCGAAGTTCCACTTATTGTGGCAGTAAAGTTCAGAGGAAGGGTTACCGATGTTGAGGCCGCAGTTGAAGCGGCAAGATTGGCGGTAGAGAAGGTTTCGGGGGTTGTTACAACCCATATTCTTTCAAACACCGAGCCCGATACCGAGCCAATGTTAAAATTAAACGCTTTTGATAAAAATTAATTTAGGAGGAAAAATTTTATGTCTAAAGAAGCATTAGGAATGATTGAAACCAGAGGTCTTACCGCTGCCATTGAGGCTGCCGATTCTATGGTTAAGGCTGCTGAGGTAGTTCTTATCGGAACTGAGAAAATCGGTTCGGGTCTTGTATCTGTTATGGTTCGTGGAGATGTTGGAGCTGTTAAGGCAGCTGTTGAAGCAGGTGCGAATACCGCTTCCACCCTTGGCGAGCTTGTTGCTACCCACGTTATTCCACGTCCCCATGAGGATGTTGAAAAAATTCTCCCCAAATTTTAATTCTTAGGAGTTTCTAAAATGAAGTCTTTAGGACTAATCGAGGTGCCCGGTGTAACCGGCGCCATAGATTGTTTGGATATTATGTGTAAATCCGCAAATGTTCAGTTGGTAACATGGGAGCGCAAGCTTGGCGGACGTTTAGTTACTGTTATCGTTGAGGGAGATGTTTCGGCCGTTACAGCCGCAGTTGAAAATGCGGTTGCAGGCGGAATCAAAAAGCCCGTTGCACACGCTGTTATAGCAAGTCCTCACGAGGAAACAAAGCGTCTTGTTGAAATTAGCGCTTCCAGGATACAAAAATAGGAGGTTAATTTTATGGCAGAAACTAAAAAAGTCGAAAATGTAACCGAAAACACAGCTACACCGGTCGAAAAAAAGACCGTTAAAGCAACACCCAAAAAGGAGGTAAAGAAAATGGCACTTGAAGCACTAGGTATGGTAGAAACCAGAGGTTTAGTTGCAGCTATTGAGGCAGCAGACGCAATGGTAAAGGCTGCAAACGTTCAGCTTATTGGCACTGAGAAAATCGGTTCCGGTCTAGTGTCTGTTATGGTTCGCGGTGACGTTGGCGCAGTTAAATCCGCTGTTGAAGCAGGTTCTAACTCAGCTTCTCGTTTAGGTGAGCTCGTTGCTACCCACGTTATTCCCCGCCCCCATGACGACGTTGAAAAACTTCTTCCCTCTTTGAAGTAAGTTTAAGCGGGACACTGTAGTCAACATAAGGGGGCTTTAAGCCCCCTCGGTTGACCCCTATTTATACTTATGAAAGAACAGGTATTTTAGTATGATAGTTGGCAAGGTAGTTGGAAGCGTTGTTTCCACTAGAAAAAACGACAAATTGGTTGGCAGCAAGTTTATGGTTATCGAACCGCTTGCTGAGCTTGGAAATCCAAGCAAAAAAATAGTTGCCATTGATGATATTGGCGCAGGAATTGGCGAAATTGTTTTGGTTGCTCTCGGCAGTGCGGCAAGAATTGGCTGCAATATGTCTGAAGCACCTGTTGACGCCGCTATTGTTGGTATTGTAGATAGTGGCACCGGACTTGCCGGAGTGATTCATTCATGAATATTGACTCGCTAAAAGAGTTGTTACGGGAAAACGGTATTGTTGGCGCAGGCGGAGCAGGGTTTCCAACCTATGCAAAGCTCGATAAAAAGGCTGACACTATAATTCTGAATTGTGCGGAATGTGAGCCACTTCTCCGTTTGCACCGTCAAGTGCTTAAAATGTATACAAATGAAATTTTAAGCACCCTTTATGAGATTTCGAAAATATTGGAGGTTTCTACTGTTTATATAGGTATTAAAGGCTCTTATAAAAGAACCTTAGCCGCAGTAGAAAATGAGATTTCCTCCTTTAATAATATGAAGATATGCAAATTGCCTGAGGTTTACCCCGCAGGCGATGAGGTTGTTCTTACCTATGAGGCAACCGGCAGGGTTGTTCCTGCAGGTTCTATTCCGATTTCGGTAGGGGTTGTGGTTTTAAATGTTGAAACGGTATATAACATATATCGTGCAATGCAGGGCGAACCCGTTACCCATAAGTTTGTAACCGTTACGGGAGAGGTTAAAAATCCGGTTACCTTATATGCTCCGATAGGTCTTTCGGTTGAAAAGCTTATCGAGGCAGCAGGCGGAGCAACCATAGAGGACCCCGCTTATGTTTTAGGCGGACCTATGATGGGAAAACTTGGAAGCCCGTTAGATGTTGTTACTAAAACGAGCAATGCGGTTTTGGTGCTTCCTAAAACTCTTCCCCTTGTTCAAAAGAAGCTTAGTAAAACCTCGATTGATATAAAAAGGGCAATGTCGGCTTGTTGTCAGTGTAGTTATTGCACCTCGCTTTGCCCCAGAAACCTTCTTGGTCATCCAATTGACCCTGGTGCGTTTATGTTGGCTGCCGCCAATAACTCAACAACAAATACGGCACCCTATTTAAACGCTATGTTTTGTTCGGGTTGCGGTCTTTGCGAAATGTATTCCTGCACTCAAGGGTTATCGCCACGTTCTTTGCTTCAAGCAACTAAGAAAGGTCTTCAAAAGCAGGGAGTTAAAGCGCCTGCCGTAAAGGCCGAAAAGGTTGAAGAGTTTAGAGATATGAGAATGATACCTCTGTCTCGTCTTCGTTCCCGATTGGGATTAGACCCTTATAATTGCTCGGCTCCTGTAAGTGAAGAGCCTATTAAATTTAAAAAGCTTAATATTTTACTTTCACAGCATATCGGAGCACCTGCTGTTCCTGTTGTGAAAAAGGGTGACAAGGTTTTGTCGGGTCAAATGATTGCCTCAGCTGCCGATAAGGCGCTCAGTGTTGCAATTCATTCACCCGTAAACGGAACTGTTACCGAGGTTAACAAGAGTAAAATCACGATTTCAGTATAGGATGGATAGGTAATGAGAAAAGCCATTGGTATGGTAGAACTTAAAACTGTTTCAGCCGGTATGCGAGCGGCCGACCGTATGGTCAAAACGGCCGACGTTGAGCTGCTTCAGGCCGACACTGTTTGCCCCGGCAAATTCTTAGCTTTAATAAGCGGAGATTTAAGTGCTGTCAATGCAGCAGTTGAGGCTGCCGCCGCTCAGGACGCTGAACAGCTTATAGATAGCTTTGTGCTGGGAAACCCGCATGAATCGATTTTTTCAGCCCTTTACGGCGCTTCTGAAATTGATTCGCCGAATGCACTCGGAGTTCTTGAAACCTTTTCGGCTGCTGCTGCAGTTGTTGCGGCGGATACTGCGGCTAAAACCGCACTTGTTGACCTGATTGAACTAAGACTTGCAAGAGGTATGTGCGGAAAATCATATCTCTTATTAACCGGTGAGGTTGCTGCGGTTGAGGCAGCTATCGAACGTGCAAAACAAGGCGCCGGACAATACGGAATGTTCCTTGATAGCGCAGTTATTCCTCGCCCCGATAAAAGATTTTGGCAGAAAATTTTATAATATAAATAAAAGGAAAAGGTATTTATGCTTGCAATAGAACGACGTAACGCTATACTTGCAAAGCTATCTGCTGAAGGAAAGGTTATTGTTGCTGATTTAAGCCGTGAATTTGATGTTACGGAAGAAACAATCAGGCGTGACCTCGAAAAGCTTGATAAGGATGGCCTTGCAAAAAAGACCTACGGCGGTGCTGTGGTTAATGAAAAACTGAATACAGACCTACCTTTTAATGTTAGAAAAAGTGCTAATATTACCGAGAAAAAGCAAATTGCCGAGAAAATTGCCGAGCTTATTCACGATGGTGATTACATTATGTTGGACTCAAGCTCAACTGCAATTTATGTAACAAAAAGCATTAAAAACCGTAAGAATATTACGCTTATTACTAATTCGGTTGAAATTTTACTTGAACTTGCCGATAAGAAGGATTGGAATATTCTTTCAACCGGCGGAGCTCTTAAAAAGGGCGGACTATCGTTGGTTGGAACTTCGGCTGAGCGAATGATTAGAGGATTCCATGTTGATATTGCGGTTTGCTCTTCAAAGGGCCTTGATATGAATATGGGAATTACCGATTCTAACGAAAAGGAATCACAAATCAAGCAGGCTATTTTTGCTGCCGCTGATAAGAAAATTCTTGCGGTTGATGATAGCAAATTCGATAGAATTTCTTTTGTTAGAGTTTGCGATATAAGCGAGGTTGACACCATTGTTACCAACGCTAAGCCATCTGACCGTTGGGTTGAGTATTGCAAGGATAAAAATGTTGAATTAATTTTTTAAAGGATAGATTTAAATGAAAATTTTGGTTATAAATGCAGGAAGCTCCTCTTTGAAATATCAACTTTTTAATATGACAAACGGAGAGGTTCTTGCAAAGGGACTTTGCGAGAGAATTGGTATAGATGGAGCTATTACTCATAAGCGTCCCGGAAAAGAAAATTTTGAAAAAGAGGTTGCTCTTCCAACCCATGATGAAGCTCTTTCTTTAGTGCTTGAGCTTCTTGTAAGTGCAGAGTATGGTGTTGTTGCTTCTATTGACGAGATAGGTGCAGTTGGCCATAGAATAGCCCATGGCGGCGAAAAATACGGTTGTTCTTCACTTATTGATGATGAAGCAGTTGCTTATCTTGAAACCATTATTCCTATAAATCCCCTCCACGGACCACCTGCAATTAAAGGAATTAAGGCTTGCAGACGTTTAATGAAGAATATACCTCAGGTTGGAGTTTTCGATACCTCCTTCTATTCTCAAATAGAGGACTTCAGAACTATATATCCTCTTCCTTATGAGCTTTATTCCGAGAACAAAATCCGCCGTTACGGTTTCCACGGCACCTCTCATAGATATGTTTCGGCAAAGGCAGCTGAGATGCTCAATAAAGAACCTAGCGAGCTTAAAATAATCACCTGCCACCTTGGAAACGGCTCTTCGATTACTGCCGTTGATAAGGGCATAGCAATTGATACTTCCATGGGCTTTACACCGCAAGAGGGTATTCCTATGGGAACCAGAAGCGGTTCTATTGACCCATCTGTAATTCCTTATATTATGAAGGCTAAAAACCTTTCGGCTGATGAGGTTGAAGACCTAATCAACCGCAAGTCAGGACTTCTCGGCGTAAGCGGAATTTCAAGCGACTCAAGATATGTTGAGGAAGCAGCTTTAAAGGGCGATTATAGAGCCCAGTTAGCTGTTAAAATGCTTGCTAACAGCATTAAGAAGTATATCGGCAGTTATATTGCCGAAATGAACGGTATTGATGCACTTGTTTTCACCGCAGGAATCGGCGAAAATTCGGATATGCTTCGCAAGATGGTGTGTAGCGAGCTTGATTTCTTCGGTATTAAAATTGATGAAGATAAAAATAAATCCATTCCAAGAGGCAGTGCTGCTGATATTTCGGATGAGTGTGCTAGGGTTAAAACCCTTGTTATCCCCACAGACGAGGAATATATGATAGCACTTGATACTTTAAATCTTTGTAAGGAGCAATAAAAATGGCAAATATTTCAGAGCAAGAAATTCGTGAAGTTGTCAGTCAGGTTTTGAACAGAATGCAAACCTCAACTTCCGATTGGGATAGCACCCATTACGGCACCAGACGTTTTGTTGGTATTTTTGCCGATATGAATGATGCTATTGTTGCCGCGAATGAGGGTTATCGTGCGGTTCGAGCAATGTCGGTTGAACAAAGGGAAGCCATTATAACTGAAATTCGCCGTTTAACCCGTGCCGAAGCTCCTGTTATGGCTGAGCTTGGTGTTAAAGAAACAGGAATGGGTAAGGTAGAGCATAAACGCCTTAAGCATATCCTTGTTGCTGATAAGACCCCGGGCACCGAAGATATCGTTTCTTCGGCTAAAACAGGCGATAATGGTCTTACTCTTGTTGAAATGGCTCCTTTTGGTGTTGTTGGTGCTATTACTCCAAGCACCAATCCAAGTGAAACAGTTATTTGCAACAGTATTGGTATGATTGCCGCAGGTAACGGAGTTGTATTTAACCCACATCCTAATGCTATTGCAGTTTCGAACTATGCGGTTGACCTTGTGAACCGTGCTTCTAAAGCCGCAGGTGGCCCTGAAGTGCTTGTTTGCTCAATGGTTAAGCCAACCCTTGATTCAGCATCTGTTATGCAGTCCCATCCGCTTGTGCGACTTCTCGTTTGCACCGGAGGCCCCGGCGTTGTAAGGGCTGTTCTTTCTTCGGGTAAAAAGGCAATCGGAGCAGGAGCCGGAAACCCACCCGTTATAGTTGATGATACTGCCGATATTATAAAGGCAGGAAAAGATATTATTGATGGTTGCACCTTCGATAACAATCTTCCCTGTATCGCCGAAAAGGAAGTTTTCGCATTCAGAAATATTGCAGACCAGCTTATTCGTGAAATGATTAAAAACGGCGCTTACCTTATTAGTGCCGCCGAAGCCGACCGTTTGGCATCGGTTGTTTTGGTTGATGTTAAGGATAAGAGCGGTAAAACTCGCAAGGTTATTAACCGTGATTGCGTTGGCCGTGATGCTAAGGTGCTTCTTTCTAAAATCGGAATCAATGTTGGCGCTGATGTTCGTTGCATTATTTGCGAAACATCCTTTGAGCATATTTTTGTTCAAGAAGAGCTTATGATGCCCATTCTTCCTATTGTTAGGGTTAATAATATTGACGAGGCGATTGACTTGGCCGTTAAGGCTGAGCACGGTAACCGCCACACCGCACATATGCATTCCAAGAATATTGATAATCTTTCAAGATTTGCCCGTGCGGTTGAAACCACGATTTTTGTTAAAAATGCTCCCTCTTATGCAGGGATTGGTTTTGGCGGAGAGGGACACGCAACCTTTACTATTGCCGGCCCTACAGGCGAAGGCATCACATCGGCAAAAAGCTTTACACGCCAACGCCGTTGTGTTATGGCAGATAGTTTTCGCATTATCTAATTAAAGGAGTTTGTTTATGGCTTACGATGCTTCTATGGTAGCTGAAATAGTCAATAGAGTTATGGCTGAGTGTGGAGTTGCTAACGACAGCCAAACTGTTCCTGTTGGCATTTCTAACCGACACATACATCTTTCGGCTGAGCATGTTGAACAGCTTTTTGGAAAGGGCTATGAGCTAACCCCTATTAAAGACCTTTCTCAGCCAGGTCAATATGCCTGTAAAGAGCAGCTGACAATAGTTGGGCCATCGCTAAGACCAATTGAAGGTGTTAGGGTTTTAGGCCCTGTTCGTTCAGCTTCTCAGGTTGAAATTTCAAGAACCGACTCTTTTGCATTAAAGGTTAAACCTCCTGTCAGAGAATCGGGAGATATTGCGGGGTCTGCTCCGATAACGATAATCGGTCCTAAAGGAGTTGTAACCCTTAAGGAAGGCTGTATAATTGCTAACCGCCATATTCATATGAGCGAGGAAGAGGGAATAGCTTTCGGACTCAAGGATGGCGACTATGTAACAGTAGAAGCAAAGGGTGAGAGAAGAACCACCTTTTATGATGTTCAGGTTAGAGTTAATAAAGCTTTTCGCTTAGAGATGCATATTGACACCGATGATGCAAATGCTGCAGGAATTGGCAATGGCGCTAAGGTTAAGATAATAAAATAATATATTTAATATAAAAAAGTCAGGTCAAACGTGAAGTGAACCCCATTTAGTTCACAAACGGCTTGACTTTTTTTGTTTTATATAATATAATTTATTTGAGCCATTTTTATATATTTTAGGAGATTATATGAATTTTATATCATCTTGTGCAAAAATTAAGAATTTAGCACCTTTGAATTTGGAAAAGGCAATTTGCTTGGATTGTCCTTCTCTTTATATCGTTTTGAGCGGTAATGCGCTTGTTACTGTTGGCAAGAAAGTATACGCCTTAAAGGAAGGGCACATTTTAATTGCCGATAAAAGAGAGGTTTGTTATATTAAAGATAATGGCTCAGTTTTAGGTTTTGGTTTCGAATGTGAAGAGGGAATAGAGGCAGGTATTAGTCGTATTCCGAATGATAATATGCTATTGGTTTCCACCCTTAGTGAGCAAGGCGGACAGGTTATGTATCCCCTGTTAGAACTTATACTTTGCAGTAGTGAAAGATTATTATACGAGCCTTTGGAAGAGGGTAGGGATATAGAACTCTTTGCAAAAGCTGTTGACTTAATGCTAGAGAAAATAGATACCAGAGCTTCGGTAGAAGAGTTTGCCGAGCAGCTTGATATCAGCCGTTCTCATATTAAAAGAATTTTTGCTGCACTATCCGGTATTGGAGCGCATGATTACTTTAATCTTTTGAAAATAAATAAAGCCAAAGAGTTGTTACTAAGCGGATATTCGGTTACTACAACTGCCGAGAAAACGGGATTTGCGAATCAGGCATATTTTTCGGCTGCCTTTAAACGAATAGCAGGTATTTCTCCTAAGGATTTTTCGGGAGGATTAGTTAAGCGCAGACCAGTTGAAAGAACTGTTAAAGAAATCCCAACTCAAAGAAAAGAATTGCCGAGTTACCTATTATAATTATATTATTTTGCATTATATTTGCATTTTATATAATTTTGGCTCATAATTTAAATAAAAAACACCGAGAAAGCGTTTCCGCTTCCTCGGTGTTTTTGTGTGCTATGGATTAGCAGCAACCGCAATTGTTGTCGCAACCGCAACCGCAGTTGTTAGCAGTCTGAGCACCACCGCAACCGCCGCAGCAGCAGAGGATGAGGATGAGGATTATAATCCAAGAGCAGCCGTTTCCACCAAAGTTATTACACATAATTGAAAGACCTCCTTTTTGGTTTTCATCACATACTATGCTATCTTAAAAAGGAGTGTTACAAAATTTGAAATAAAAAAATATTTGACTTTTCCTGACTTTCGTGTATAATAAAAGTCAGGAAAGGTCAAAAAATAGGTGATAGCTATGAGAATGAGCGATATAATAACACGAGAGATTTTAAGAATGTTAAATGAATCGGGAGAGAACACAGCCGAAATTCAGCGCAACGAATTTGCAGGGCTGATGGGTTGCGCTCCAAGCCAAATAAATTATGTTTTATCATCGAGATTTACTCCTGAGCACGGATATATAATAGAAAGCCGAAGAGGCGGCGGAGGTTTCATAAGAATTAAAAGGGTTATGCTTAATTCTTCCTCGGCTCTTATGCATATAGTTAATTCCATCGGAGAAAGTATTGATAATATGAGCACCAGAATAGTTATCGAAAACTGTTTAGAAACGGGGCTTGTGTCTAGGGAAACGGCTCGCATTATGGCGGCGGCAGTATCGGGCTCGGTTATGAGCAGTGTTCCTGTTATATATAGGGATAGTCTTAGAGCTGCAATTTTAAAACAAATGCTTTTAAGCCAAATTTAATTTGAAGGAAGAATTTATTATGTTATGTGAAAAATGCAAAAAAAATATGGCAACAACCCATATTCGCTCGGTTGTTAACGGTATAGTTAGCGAGAAAAACCTTTGCGCCGCCTGCGCTACTGAAGAGGGTTATAATGATATAGGTCATAATTCCTTGGCTTCGATGTTGGCATCTATGTTCCACGAAGCGCCAAGTCGAAGCCTAGCTTCTCAAACAAGATGTTCGGTTTGCAATTCAACCTTTGATGATATTGCCTCAACGGGTAAGGTTGGTTGCGCTAACTGTTATAAAACCTTTTATACCGAGCTCTTGCCCTATCTTAAAAGGGTGCACGGAAGCACTAAGCATGCAGGGAAAGTGCCTTGCAGAGCTCCTTTGATGGTTAAGCCGGAGAAGGAAACAATAGAAGATTTAAGACTTGAGCTTAATCGCCTTGTAAGTGAAGAAAAATACGAAGAAGCGGCAGTTCTCAGGGATAAAATCAGGGGAATGGAGGCAAATAACAATGAGTAGTTGGTATACTAAGGAAAGCTCAATCGCTGTAAGCACAAGGGTTCGCTTGGCTAGAAATTTGAGCGGTATTCCTTTTCCATCAAGAATGAGTAACGAGCAATTTGAAGAGCTAAAGCAAAGGGCCAAATCAGCCATTTGCGATAGTAATACTCCTTTTGCCAAAAACCTTAATTTTATTGATATGGCTTCGGTTCCCGAAAACGAAATAAATGCAATGGTTGAAAGGCATATAATAAGCCCCGAATTTGCGAAAAGAGGGGGTAGGTCGGCTATCATATTGTCGAAGGATGAAAGCATAAGTATTATGATAGGCGAAGAGGACCATATAAGAATACAGGTTATTTTAGATGGTTTAAAGCTGGAAGAAGCTTATGATATTGCCGAGCAAATAGATTCACTTTTAGATTCAAGACTTCATTTTGCCTTTGATGAGAATTTAGGATTTTTAACCGAGTGCCCAACTAATTTAGGCACAGGGCTCAGAGCCTCTTTAATGCTTCATTTGCCCGCTTGTGAATCATCGGGCGAAATTGCAAGCCTTTCGGATACGGTTAATAAAATAGGGTTCACGGTCAGAGGTATGTATGGCGAGGGCTCAAAGGCAGGAGCATCCCTTTATCAAATTTCAAATCAAATAACATTAGGGCTCAGCGAGAAAAATGCCCTTGATAATCTTAAGAGCATAACGGCAAGAATTATTGAAAAGGAAGAAAATTTGCGTTCTTCTCTTAACAAATTAAAGGTTGAGGATATGGCGTATAGAGCTCTTGGAGTTCTCAAAAACTGCCGAATTATCACATCAAACGAAATGATGAATTTGTTATCAAGGATTAAGCTTGGTATTGATATGGGCATAATAGAGGAGAAGATAAATCCCATAGAGCTTTTGATATCCAACCAAAGATTTATGCTTATGAAAAAATTCGGCGAAATGCAGCCGGAGGAAAGGGATATCCAAAGAGCCTCTAACTTAAGGGAGATTTTACAACAGGAGGTTTAGTTAATGAAATATAATTTCACAGGTTTCACAACCAAAGCCAATGAAGCGCTCAATGAGGCTGTGAGGTCGGCTGAGGGAATGGGACACACCTATATAGGAAGCGAGCATTTACTTTTAGGACTTTTGAGAATAGGGAGCGGAGTTGCTGCGGCAGTTCTTAATAAAAAGGGGATAACTGCCGAAAAGTTTGAAGAATTTATAAAGCTCGAAATTGGCTGCGGCACTCCAACAAAGCTTTCCCCCGAATATTTCACTCCCCGTTCTAAAAAGGTTATAGAAAGCGCCATGAGCAATGCTAGCGAGATGGGCAAAAAATATGTTGGAACTGAGCATTTGCTTATCGGAATTTTAAGTGATAGCGATAACTATGCCATTCGCTTTTTATCGGCATTGGGCATTGATATTGCATCTATAACAAGCGAGGCGGTAACGGCTTCGGGAATAGATATAAAGGCGGCGGCAAAGGGCTCAAACCAAAAGGAAAATAAAAAAATAGAAAACCTTTCAAAATATGGAACCGACCTTACCGCCGAGGCCGAAAAGGGCAACCTTGACCCCGTTATAGGCAGGGAAAAGGAGATAGAAAGGGTTATCGGTATTCTTTGCAGAAGAACCAAGAATAATCCATGCTTAATAGGCGAGCCCGGTGTTGGTAAAACGGCTGTTGCTGAAGGGTTGGCTCAAAAAATCGCTAGCGGAGAGGTGCCCGAAATTCTTGTTGGCAAGAGGGTTTTCACCCTTAATTTAACAGGTATGGTTGCAGGCACTAAATATCGAGGCGATTTTGAAGAAAGAATTAAAACTGTTGTTGATGAGGTTATAAAGAATAAGAATATTATCCTCTTTATTGATGAGGTGCATACCCTTATCGGCGCAGGCTCAGCCGAGGGCGCAACCGATGCGGCAAATATCTTAAAGCCCTCTTTGGCTAGGGGCGAGTTTCAGCTAATCGGAGCTACAACTATTTCAGAATATAGAAAGAATATCGAAAAAGATTCAGCCCTTGAAAGAAGATTTCAGCCTGTTATGGTTTCTGAGCCTAGTGAAGAGGATGCGCTTCTCATTCTTAAAGGGCTTCGTGATAAATACGAGGCTCATCATAAGGTTAAAATAAGCGATGAGGCTTTATCTTCGGCAGTTAAGCTTTCGGCCAGGTATATAAGCGATAGATTTTTGCCCGATAAGGCAATAGATTTAATTGATGAGGCGGCTTCAAGGGTGCGTTTGTCTTCCTCGGCTATGCCGCCCGAACTAAAGGAACTTGAGGAACAAATTGAAAGCGCCGAAAGTGAAAAGGATGAGGCAATAGCCTCTGAGGAATTTGAAAGAGCGGCGGCTTTGAGGGATGCCGAAATCAGACTTCGTGAGAAGTATAATACCCTAAACGAAAAATGGCAGGAGGAAAAGGGACATACCAACGGAACGGTAACCGAGGAGGATATTGCGGATATTGTATCCTTATGGACCTCTATTCCTGTTTCTCAGTTAACCGAGGAGGAAAGCGCACGCCTTTTAAGACTTGAAGAGGAACTTCATAATAGAGTTATCGGTCAAAACGAGGCAGTAACTGCGGTTGCAAAGGCTATCCGCCGAGGAAGAGTGGGTCTCAAGGACCCAAAAAGACCTATCGGCTCGTTTATCTTCTCAGGACCTACGGGTGTTGGTAAAACCGAGCTTTGCAAGGCATTGGCTTCATCACTTTTCGGAAGTGAAAATATGATGATAAGACTTGATATGTCGGAATATATGGAAAAGCATACCGTTTCCCGACTTGTTGGCTCGCCTCCCGGATATGTTGGTTTTGAAGAGGGCGGTCAGTTAACCGAAAAGGTGAGAAGAAATCCTTACTCGGTTGTTCTTTTCGATGAAATAGAAAAGGCGCATCCCGATGTTTTCAATATGCTTCTTCAAATTCTTGAGGATGGTATTTTAACCGATTCCCAAGGAAGACGGGTTGATTTTAAAAACACAGTTATTATTATGACTTCAAACGTTGGAGCCAGAAAAATAACCGAAAAGAAGATAAGCTTCGGTTTCGGCGAGTCGGAAGAGGAAACAAATATCAGCGAACAGGTTTTATACGAGCTTAAAGCCACCTTCCGCCCCGAGTTTTTAAACAGGGTTGATGATATTATAGTTTTTTCAAAGCTAAAGTTTGAGGAAATCGGTCTTATAGCCGAAAATATGCTCAAAAATCTAAAAGAAAGACTTAAAAACCTTGAAATAGATTTCAGTTGGGATGATTCGGTTAAAAATGCACTTGCCGAAAAGGGATTTGATGAGGTTTACGGCGCAAGACCATTAAGAAGAGAAATCCAAAATAAAATTGAAGATAAATTGAGCGAAAATATCCTCGAGGGTAAAATAAAAAAGGGCGCAAATGTTAATTGCACCTTTGAAAATGATGAGTTTATATTTAATGCGTAATTCGTAATTCGTAATGCGGAATTAAATGTTAGCGAATTAAAATATCGTGTAGGGGTGGGGTTTCCCCGCCCCTGCAATGCACCGAAAAACAAACGGATGCGTAGAAATTCTACGCATCCGTTTTCTCATCCGAATATTGCCATTGTTAGTGTGCCTATCGCCATAAGGGATAAGCCAAAAGCTGATTTTTTGGTTAGCCTTTCCCCAAACACGAAATATGAAAATGCAACCGCTACTAAAATACTCATTTTATCAATCGGAACAACAACACTAACAACGCCGTTTTGAATTGCATAATAATAGCAAAGCCAAGAGGCGCCTGTTGCAATTCCTGAAAGGCAAATAAACAAAAGCTCTTTTTTCTCGATATTTTTCAGTGTTTTTTGCTTGCCCCTTGCAAAAACTATAATCCAAGCCATAATCAAAACAATATAGGTTCGAACCGCCGTTCCGAGATTAGATTCAACCCCTGTTATTCCAACTTTAGCAAGTATGGATGTTAATGCGGCGAATATCGCCGAAAGAACAGCATAAATCATCCATTTCTTGTTTGTTGAATCATTTAGAGTTTCCTTTTTTTCAACCATAAAGAATATTCCAATTGCTAAAACTGCGGTTGAAAAAAGC
>CAJGDQ010000001.1 GCA_904502215.1 Clostridiaceae bacterium | reverse complement strand
GTGATGGTTAAGCAACGCTCTTTTGGTGCTTTGAAATCTTTGATATCTCCAACAGCCGCCTTAACGTATTTTTCAACCCCTGCCTTTTTGGCATTTGCAAGGGTAAGTTCAACGCAAGCAGGGTCTATATCAAATCCATGAGCCTCAAAATCAATATTTTGCCTGATATTATCCTGAGCCCTCATTCTCTCCTCTTGCCAAACCTTTTTATCTATAAAATTAAAACGCTCAGCAGCAAAATATCTTCTAAGACCAGGAGCTATGTTTTTAGCCATCAAAGCTGATTCAATAAGCAAGGTTCCGCTTCCGCAAAAAGGGTCAAAAAATAAAGTATCAGGATAAATTCTTGCTAAATCACACATAGCAGCACCTAAGGTTTCCTTAATCGGTGCATCGTTTGAATTTCTGCGGTATCCCCTCTTATGAAGACCATCGCCCGAGGTATCTATCATCATAGTAACCTCATTTTTATGAATGGAAAATCGAACCTTATACTCAGGTCCTGTTTCGGCAAAACGAGTAACCGCATATTTTGTTTTAAGCCTTTCAACTATAGCCTTTTTAACAATCGACTGACAATCAGGAATACTGAAAAGTTGAGAATTTATGCTCCAACCGTTAACGGGAAAGGCATCATCCTTGCCTATATAGTTTTCCCAAGGAAGCGCTTTGACACCATCAAAAAGCTCGGTAAATGTAACCGCATTAAAAACTCCAACATTTATAAGTATTCTCTCGGCAAATCTTGAGCAAATGTTAGCTCTTGCCAACATATTCATATCGCCCGAAAGCAAAACTCTGCCATTTTCGGTTATAACATCCTCAAAGCCCATACGGCGAAATTCATCGGCCGCAACACTTTCAATACCGAAAATACAGGGTGCTACCAAATTTATTTTATCCATTATTTTACCTCACAAACTTTATGTCGGTTAACATAGCAACCGATATTAACAGCAACCGGAAGACCTGCTATATGGGTTGGCATAGTTTCAATATTAACTGCTATTGCAGTTGTATCCCCGCCAAAGCCTTGAGGACCGATTCCCAACGCATTTATTCTTCCCAGCAATTCCTTTTCCAACTCATTATAATAAGGATTTTGATTTTCCCCTTCTCTAACCAATGCTTTTTTTGAAAGCAAAGCACATTCTTCAAAATCTCCGCCAACACCAACGCCAACAACAATAGGTGGGCAAGGGTTATTAGATGCCTTCTTAACTATTTCAAGCACCGCTTCAATTACTCCCTCTCTCTCAGCCGAAGGATTGAGCATTTTAACACCGCTCATATTTTCGCTGCCAAAACCCTTAGGAGCAACAGTTATCTTAACCGAACTGCCGCCAACAATCTCGGTATGAATAATAGCAGGGGTATTATCATTGGTATTAACTCTCAAAAGTGGGTCAGATACTACTGATTTTCTCAAAAATCCCCTTTGATAGCCTCTTCTAACTCCCTCATTAACCGCTTCATACAATGAACCATCAACAAGGTGAACATCTTGTCCTATCTCCAAAAAAATAACCGCCATACCGGTATCCTGACAAATAGGTAAATCTTGCTCTTTTGCAATCTTTATATTAAGCTCAATTTCCTCTAAAACACTTTTTGCAAGGCAATTGCTCTCATTACATTTAGCATCGCAAAGCTTACAAACAACATCTTTAGGCAGGTCTTTATTAGCCTCAATGCAAAGCCTTTCAACAGCATCACGAATTTTCAAAACCGAAATTTCATTTATCATAACAAAACCTCAAAAAAAGGGCGGAAGCGCCGAAAGGCGTTTCCACCCGAAGAATTAATTTATTTTACCGCGCCGCGTTTTGAACGCTTGGCTTCGGGATTTTTTCTCTTTAAATCGGAGAATTTTTCATCGCTTGTTTGCTTAAAGCGGCTCATCATTTCTTCAAAACTTGCGGGCTCAGCTTTTTTAGGAGTCCAGGTATAAGAACTATCTATCTTAGCAGAAGTCGGCCTTCTATCCCTTTTCTCTTTTCTTTGCTTGTTTTCTTCCCCTTCAAGCGCTTTTTTGATACTAAGAGAAATCTTGCCATCATCACCAATTGTTAAAACCTTCATTTTAACAACATCGCCGATTTTAAAATGTTCCTTAATATCACTAACATATGTTCTGGCAACCTCGGAAATATGAACAAGCCCCGATTTGCCATCACCTAAATCAACAAAAACACCAAAATTGGTGATACCTGTTATTTTGCCTTCAACAATCTGTCCCACAGTTATTTGCATAGAAAAAGAGTTCCTCCCAAAATAAAACGAAAATCAACTTCCTGAAATATCGATAAATACCTGCTCATTGGAATAAATATACCCAAGCCTTTCCCTTGCAGCTTTTTCGATAATCTTAGAATCATCCTCAGCATTTAAAAGGGCTTTTAACTCGGCTATTGTATTCTCTTTTTGTTCATACTCAAGTTTAAGCTCTTGAAGCTTAGCCTTGCTCTCATTAAGCTTGCCTAACAAACCGCCGAGAGTTACAAGAAAATAAGCACAAACGCCGAGTATGAAAATCCGCAGGAAAATACTTTTTTTTCGTTTTGGCTTCCGTTTCATATCAATACCCCGAATTTCAAAGAAAACCTTTGAATATCATATATTATGTTTTAGTATACAACAAAAGCTACTGCTTTTTCAAGCCTTTTTTAAAACAATTTTTAATTATTACCAATTTTTTTTGCCAAAACTTAATAAATGCCAAGCCCCAGCTGAAAATCAGTTTATAAAGCCTATCCAAAATCCATCTTATTAAGCGGTAGAATTTTAAAATTAGCTTTAGTAATGTTTCTAAAACAGGCAGCCAAATCCTTGAAA
The DNA here is from genome assembly GCA_904502215.1 of Clostridiaceae bacterium. Lineage (GTDB taxonomy): Bacteria > Bacillota > Clostridia > Oscillospirales > Acutalibacteraceae > UBA737. Next base: position 23,337 of record CAJGDQ010000001.1, on the reverse strand, counting down.
ATGTTAGCCTTGTTATAAAAAAACCAACACTCGCCAAAATAAAAACATAGCCTCTGATTTCCCCATTCGTAACACTTAACAAAAAGCAAAATGTTAAGGGAGAAATTATTGCAAAATATATAATATCCTGAAAAAATATTGCTTTTGCATTAAGATTTATAGTTAGTCTTATTGCTTTAAATAAATCATAAAACAAACAATAAAAAACGCCGAGACCTAACGATTGCAAGAGTGATAAAATTTGAAGCTTATTATCTATTTCCCACATATTATCTAAATAAGCGTGATATAAAACTGCCGTTTTTTTCTTCGGCAGTATAAATCACTGCATGTATTCTCCCCTCGCCGGAAAGGTCTGTTGTTCCATTATCGAAACCTGAAATTTTCAATCCGTTTCCTTTTATTGCAAGTCTTCCAAGCTCGGTTTCAAGCATAATGGTTTCGTCATCGAAAGATAAAACATCCTTAACTCCTGTAAAGGTAAACTTTTTGCGGTTTTCTATTATTAGATTATGACTTTTTGTGCGGATTTCTTCCAAAATAAAACACTCCAAAATATTTTCTTAATAAAATATATTTTTGGAGTGCTATTCTTATTCAATTATTTTATACATCAAAGCCGCATCATCCTTGCGAACAGTTTCTTGAACTGCCTCTACCTGAGCTTTGAATAGCCTTGTGCCAAAAGATATTTCAATAATATCACCTATTTTAATATCATAGGAAGCACGAGCAACTTTACCGTTAACCAAAACTCTGCCTGCATCGCATGCTTCGTTCGCAACGGTTCTACGTTTAATAATTCTTGAAACCTTTAAATATTTATCTAATCTCATAAAACACCTAAAAACAAAGCCGCCCTAAAGGACGGCTTAAGTTTAATCGCTATTATTTTATAGCATCTTTTAAAGCTTTACCAGCCTTAAATACGGGATTCTTAGAAGCAGCAATCTCAATCTGCTTACCGGTTTGAGGATTGATACCGGTTCTTGCAGCACGCTCACGAACCTCAAAAGTTCCGAAACCAACGAGCTGAATTTTTCCGCCAGCCTTGAGCTCAGCAGCAACGGTATCAACCAATGCAGCTACAGCCTTTTCAGCATCCTTCTTAGCGATGCCTGCTTTTGCAGCGATAGAAGCAACTAATTCTGTTTTGTTCATGACAAAAACCTCCAAAAAAATTTTTACGAATTTAATAAAAAATAAATTAAAAACATATTCGCTTGTATATTTATACCATACTTTTGCTAAAAAATCAATAGATTTTAGTAATTTTTTTGCCAAAAAGTGAATATATTTTAATTTTTATCGGATTTTTTTAAAAATTTAAGTTTTTTTGCTATTTTCAAAAGTTTTTCTCCCATTGGGAAAGCCAAAATATCTTCATCATTAAAGGCTTTTGTTGCAATTAATATAGCAAAATATACCATCGCACCTAAAACTATTGAAAGCACAGTTACTATTGAATTTAAGCTTAATTGCGAAACCAAAAAGGCTGTAACTGAGCAAAGAATAGATGCCAACAACGGTTTCAAAAGAATGTTCTTTAAATCTTTTAATTTTCCATATGCCATAATCAAGGTTAAAAGATGCAAAACCAAGATAACAGCATAACAGGCAACAGTGGCATAAACCGAGCCAAAAACATTTATTTCAGGAATACTGCAAAGCCAAAGATTTAATATTATTTTAACCCCTATACCAATGGCAACATTAACAAGTGCTCTATTTTGCAAATTAAGGGCTTGAAGACAACTGCCAAGCGGAATTGCTATTCCCGAGAAAATAAGGGCAATTCCAAATAGAGAAAGCATTTTTCCGCCGATTTGGGAAGAAGCATCTGCACCGAAAAGCAAAGCCATAATTCTCTCGCCAAGGCTTATAAAGCCTGCGGCAGCAGGAAGAGTTATAAGAGCCGAAAGTTTAAAAACAGAGCCTATTCCCTCTTTAAGCTCTTCAGTCTCATTTTTATTAAATGCTTCAGCTAAAACGGGTATCGCACCAACGCCAACAACCATTGTTAAGGTTGGAACCAGATTATAAAGAGTGAAAGCCTTGCTTCTGATACCATACAGAAGTGTTGGCAGTTCCTCCAAATTCATTACAAACTCCGGATAAAACCGAGCCAGTCTCATAATCTCCCCCGATAGCTGCCACCTAACAGTTATAGCATCAACCAAGGTTACAACACTTGAAGCAACAGAAGATAAAACTATAGGTATTGAAACCAGAACCAGAGATTTGATTATTTCATTATCCTTCTTTTGCGGGGTTGATTTTTTAAGCTCAGCATTAGTTATTCCGCCCGAAATCTTATATTTTATATGAAAATAAATAAGCGATAGCAATGCACCAAATGTGATACCGAGTGTTGCTGCTGCGGCGGCAAAGGCAAATTTATTAGTTATTTTAACAACAATAAGCGCTGAGCCAAAGCCTAAAACAAGCTTCGCCAAGGCTTCGATAATATTGGTTACTGCCGCAGGATTCATATTGCCAAGGCCTTCATAATATCCTCTATAAGCCGAAGCAATAAAACAAAATATAACACAAGGAATCATAGCAAAATAGCTATAAATACTTTGACCCGTTATATCGGTCGCCTTAACAAAGGGCACAATAACAATGGTTAGAATAATAGCAAATGCAATACTAAACCATAAAAGCAGTTTTCTCGAAAGCTTAAAGGCTTTTTCGGCATCCTTAAAACCGTTAACCGCAGTATAATCGGCAACAACCTTTGAAACGGCAACCGAGAAACCTGATATTGCCATCATATGAAACGGTGTGAAAAAATCATGAGCCGCTGAAAAATAACCAAAACCGATATCACCAAGGCAAGCATTAGAGGAAAGCGGAATTTTAAAAATTGCACTTATAATCTTAGCCAGCACAGTTGAAATCAGCAAAACCGAAGCACCCTCATAAAGAGTTTGCTTTTTTCTTTCGTTCATCATATTTTCTTACCGCCGATAGCCTTAACTATCCAAATTATATAGTCGGAAAGCAAGGTGGCATTTGAAGTGTTCATCTCTCTATAAGAGGTTTCGGCATCATTACCCGCATCATCCGAAATTCTTCTAAGCGCTAAGAAAGGCACTTTAGAAAAAGAGCATACATAAGCAATAGCGGCAGTTTCCATATCACAGGACATAGCGCCGAAGTTTTCCTTAAGGCTATTTCTCAAAGCCTCATCGCAAACAAAACAGTCCCCCGAAACAGCAGTTCCGCATTTAGCCTCAGGCAATAGTCTTAAAGCAATATCGCAAAGAGCCTTATCAGCATCATAAATATACTCCTGAGCAGGTTTTTCACAAGGCTTATAGCCAATGCCGGTTAAATCAAAATCATGTTCTAAAAACCTTGAGGGGACAGATATATCGCCACGTCTTACTCCGCTTATACCGCCCGACAAACCAAAGTTTAAAATATAATCACATCCGATATCAACCAAATGCATTGCGGCAGCAGTTGCATTCACCTTACCGATTCCGCAAAGAATAGATATAACCTCGGCTTCATTTATGAAAAACTTATGGCCCTTTCTGCCTAAGAAAGAATATTCCTCAAAATCCGTTTTTTCAATATAATCGGCAAACGGCTTATATTCATCAATATCGGCGACAATAATTCCTATCTTCACTTTTATCACTTCCGTTTAAAGTTTATTTCCGCAAGCACTGCAAAAAATAGCGGTTTCATCGTTGAGAGCCGAACAATTTTCACAAACAACCTTATTTTTTGCTGAATTTATTTCTTCTTTCAGCTTGTTAATTTTCTCATTATTTTCTTTAATTTCCTCAACCAAGGCTCTTATTTCATCGTTTTCGATATTCTCATCCTTAACAAATTCGAAATAGAGCTTTCCAAGAGCCTCAAAAGATTTATTTCGTTTATTTTTAAGTGAAGCAATATCAAACTTTTGCTTTTGAGAATTAACCAATTCCCCTGTTTTCTTATAAGCGATATCAAATGCCTCTCTTGCGGTATTAACTGCGTTATCTAAAAAATCCATAAAATTACCTCCTGATTATTTTTTATATAAGCTATAAAATTGCTTTATTCCCTCTTTGCGAGCCATCAACTCATCAAAGCGGTTAATATACTCATAAGGATATTTAAAGTTGAAAATTCTATCTATAAAACTGCCACCAGGTTCTCTAAGCTTTGTAACAGCTGAGGCGCCGCAGGCTAAAATAGAATGGGTTTCATCCATTATGTAAACATTATAAAGGCATTCAAACCCCTTTTTAGAATAGCCAACATTTTCGAGATTTCCAACAGTTTTGCTTTGGCGATACATATAGTAAGGCACAATTCCGTTCTTACTTAATTCCTCTCGGGCAAAATCCACCATCATAGATGCAGTTTTTCCCATTTCGGTTTCAGGAAGAATCCCATACTTAGAAAGATTTGAAGAACGCTTCATTGAAAGTGAATGAACTGTAACACTTTCGGGATTAAGGTTTAAAATTTTAGAAATAGTTTCTTTGAAACTTTCAAATGTATCATCAGGCAGCCCTGCAATTAAATCCATATTTATATTATCGAAGCCTTGGCTTCGAGCAAGTAAAAAGGCTTTAACGGTATCTTCGGCTGTATGTTTTCTTCCAATCCCCTCTAAAACCTTATCATTCATAGTTTGCGGATTTATGCTGATTCTCGTAGCGCCATATTCCTTAATAACCTTTAACTTTTCCTTAGTTATGGTATCAGGTCTTCCTGCCTCAACAGTGTATTCCCTAAGATTTGCAAGGTTAAAATTATCCGCTACAGTTTTCATTATTTTCTCAATATCAGAAGCCTCTAGCGAGGTTGGAGTGCCACCGCCGATATAAATTGTTTCAAGCCTTAGCGCTAATTCTTTTGCAATTTTTGCAGTTTCTCTAAGCTCGGCACACAAAAGTTCAATATACTGAGGTATCAGCTTTTTAGCCTGAGCTACAGAATGAGAAACAAAGGAGCAATAAGAACACCTTGTTGGGCAAAAAGGAATTGAAATATAAAGACTAAAAGAATCTCCTTTAGAAAGGCTGGTGATTTTTTCCTCGCCCTCAAAGGTTTCCTTACAAAGAGAAAGCTTTTTATCACTAACCTTAAGAATGTTTTTGAAATAATCATCTGGGCTCTTGCCCATAGTTTTCGAAAGCCTTGAATAAAGCTTTGCAGGGCGAACGCCTGTTAAAATACCCCAACTTGGAATATATCCAAAGGCTTCAACAAAGCATTCAAAAAGAGCTGTTGCCAGCTTTAACTCGCATTCCTTATCATAATCATCGGTTTCTTCAATAGAAAGTTCCTTTGAAAACTCTTTGCCGAATATAAAAAGCTTTGCTTTGGCAGTATCAGAAAGAAAAGTAACCGCAGTATTATCAGCAGTTTCTTCTATCTTGGAAAACTCGATTTTTTCAAAGGGTAAAAATATTCTTATCAGTTTTTCAAGCTCATACCGAAAAGAATGGTTAATCATACATAGTTTCATAATTTAACCTTTAACAAATGGGTTGTAAAGTTTTTCGTGGGCAATGGTGGTTTGCTCGCCGTGTCCCGAAAGAACTACTGTATCCCCATCTAACTCATAAAGTTTTTGAATAGAATTTTTTATAGCATTAAAATCTCCGTTTATGAAATCGGTTCTACCAACCGACTCATAAAAAAGCGTGTCCCCCGAAAAGAGAATATCATCACTATGAAGGCAAATAGAACCTAAGGTATGACCTGGAGTTAAGATTACCTTAAACTCAATATCTCCAACCTTTAAAATTTCGCCATCCTTTAGCAAAATATCGGCCGAAAAGGGTTCTAGATGAGCCCTGAATTTATAAGAAAGGTTAACCTCGGGATTTGATAAATCCGCCCCATCAATCTCACCGATAGCGATTTTTACCCCCGTATTCTTTCTTAAAATATCAGCACCGCCGATATGGTCAAAATGATTATGGGTTAAAAGAATCAATCTTTCCTTGCCTTCATTTCCCTTTAAGAAATCTTCAGTTTCGTTTGAAATAAAACCCGGGTCTATAACAATTGCCGCCTTATCGGTTGAAACCAAATAACAGTTTGTCCTTATAAGTCCTAATCTTAAAACCTTAATTTCCATTTTTTCTCCAAATATCAGTATCATAAAGTATGGTAACAGGGCCATCGTTTAAAAGTTCAACCTTCATATCGGCACCGAAAACTCCCTTATCAACCTTTTTAACTCCATTTTCGAGGAGTTTATCGCAATAAACCTCATAAAGCTCATTTGCCTTATCTGGAGCCATAGCGCCGATAAAAGACGGCCTGTTTCCCTTTTTAACATCGGCACAAAGGGTGAACTGAGAAATTGCTAAAATTTCGCCATCTATATCAAGTATAGATAGATTCATTTTTTCATTTTCATCCTCGAAAACCCTTAAATTAGCGGTTTTCTTAGCCAAAAGCTCAGCCTCGGCCTCGGTATCCCCCTCGGCAACTCCCAAAAGCACCATATAGCCCTTTTCGCAGTTGCCAACAGTAACGCCATCAACCTTAACCGAAGCATATTTAACTCTTTGAATAACAGCCTTCATTACTGATTAATCCTTTCAACACTATAAGCACCCGGTATTTTTTCAATTCTTGCAATAATACTGCGAAGATGCTCAACACTTTCGGCACTTATTGTTATAATAACCGAAGAATTTCCGTTTTTCATTTCCTTTGCGTTTATGCTATGAACAGGAACTCGCATATTATTAACAGCATTCATAACATCAATAACAATGCCATCTCGGTTTATAAACATAGCCTGCAAGGTTGAGGTGAAGGATTCGGTTTTACCGCTATCCCAATAAGCATTTATCCAACGCTCAGGCTCATCATCATCCATAATATTTTTAGGAACATTATTGCAATCTCTCTTATGAATTGAAACACCATGGCCCCTTGTTATAAAGCCAATAATATCATCCCCAGGTAGCGGAGCACAGCACTTTGAAAGCTTAATAAGGCAGTTATCAATTCCCTCAACGATAACGCCTTCCGAAGATTTTGCCGCCTTGCTTCTTTCAATCGGCACAATCTCTGGGATTTTATTAGCATTTGCCTTTTTGCTGAAATCATCCTTAATTCGAGGAAGCACCTTTGAAAGCAAAATTCCGCCATAACCGATAGCAGCAAAAAATTCCTCGCCATTTTCAAAACGATATTTCTTGGCAAGCTCATCAAGGTATGTTTCATATTCCTCATCAGGAATTTCGATTCCGTTTCTTCTAAGTTCTTTTTCAAATTCGAGCTTACCTGTTGCAATATTTTCAGGTCTTCTCTCCTTCTTAAACCAAGAACGGATTTTAGCCTTTGCCTGAGATGTAACGGCAATACTAAGCCAATCTCGGCTTGGTCCATGGCCTGCCTGATTGGTAGTCAGTATCTCAATAACCTCGCCTGTTTTAATTTCGTGGGTTATTTGGGCTATCTTTCCGTTAACCTTGGCGCCAACCATTCTGGTTCCTACAGCCGAATGGATAGCAAAAGCAAAGTCAATAATAGTTGCACCAACAGGAAGATTAATAACATCGCCCTTCGGAGTTACGGCAAAAACATCCTCTTGAGATAAATCAACCTTAATCGTTCTAACAATATCGGTAGCATCAGGTGCAGTTGCCTGAGTATCAAGGATTTGGCGAATCCAAGCAAGTCTATCCTCAAGGCTCTTATCGTTATCTGTTATTCCCTCTTTGTATTTCCAGTGCGCCGCAATACCAAATTCGGCTGTATGGTGCATTTCAAAGGTTCTGATTTGAATTTCAAAGGGTATTCCCGCACGGCTCAAAACAGTTGTATGAAGTGATTGATACATATTGGGCTTAGGGGTTGAAATATAGTCCTTAAAGCGATTAGGAATCGGGCGGAACATATCATGCATAATTCCCAATATATTATAGCAGTTTGCAACGGTATCGGTAATTATACGGATTGCATAAACATCATAAATCTCATCAAAATCACGGTTTTGAACATACATTTTGCGGTATATTCCGTGAATAGACTTAACCCTGCCCTGAAAGGTCATTTCAACACCGGGCATTTCCTCTTTAAGACGCTCGGCAATCTTATTCTTAATCTCATCTAAGATTTGCTCTCTGTGTCTTTTATGAAGGGTTAGAGAGCTTTCAATCTCTTCATAAGCTATTGGGTCGAGGTGCTTAATCGCCAAGTCCTCAAGCTCTTCCTTAACGGGTCTGATACCAAGTCTATGGGCAATCGGAGCATAAATTTCAAGGGTTTCAACCGATTTTTCTCTTTGCTTATGTTCGGGCATAGCATCAATTGTTCGCATATTATGAAGTCTATCAGCAAGTTTTATAATAATAACCCTGATATCCTGACCCATAGCTATAAGCATTTTTCTAAGGCTCTCTGCCTGTTGTTGTTCCTTAGTTGTAAAATTAAGCTGACCGATTTTAGTAACACCATCAACCAAGAGGGCTACCTCTTGACCGAAATCGTTTTTGATATCTTCAACTGTTGCATCAGTATCCTCAACAACATCGTGAAGCAAAGAAGCAGCGATTGACTGACTATCAAGTCCCAAAGAAACGATGATTTTGGCAACATTAAAAGGATGGATATAATAATCCTCTTGGCTTCTTCTCTTTTGACCCTCATGGGCAGAAACACAGACCTTAAAGGCCCTTTCAACCAAATCATAATCATAATTTCCGCCAAAGCTTTTCATACATTCTTTCAGCTCATTAAAATCACGCATTTGTTGCTCATTCATAAACACCGCTCCTTTCACTTAAAGTTTTAAAGGTTTTAGAATTCATAAGGCTTGTTTTTACAGCCCCATAAACGCCACTAAGCCTTCCCGATATATTTTCAATAAGACCTAATTCCTCTAGTGTTTTAATTGCAACTAAGGTTTTTCCAAAACCAATTTTATTTCGGAATAAATATTTAACTCTTTCTTCCAAAACACTTTTTTCTAAAATATATCTATAAACCTCGCCAACCTCTTCACGTGTTGGTAACAAGGAATTAGCATCTTGCAGGTTGCCGGACATAAAATCATTATAATCTTTTAAATCATTAAATAACTTTTCATCATCAGTTGCGCTCAATCTGATAGCCTTTATTTGAACCGAAACCGAATATTCGCCCTTGAAATAGTTAGCATCGATATTAACCGCCAAATCAAGAACATCGCCGATTTCAAAACAAAACTCCTCACTCTTAACTCCAAAAAGCAAGGCTTGGAAAGAATTTGAGCCTTTTGAAAACAAAAGTCTTAAATGCTTGTTATTTCCAATAGGGGTGATTCTATCAAGTCTAGCTCCGAAAACTCCAAAAAGCGGAATTTGGTTTGCGTTGCCATAAGGTTCTAAAACATTTAGGGCAAATGCCAAATCAAGTGATAAAGCCGAAGGATTGAGTTTGCAATCAAGACTTAATTTAGGAGTTGCAAATTCACAACCTCTTGCATATTCATTTATACGCTTTCTAAACTCGTCAATATCCTCAGTTTTAAGAGTAATACCTGCCGCCTGCTCATGACCGCCAAACTTAACAGTTAAATCCTTAACAGCGTTTATAGCATTATAAAGCGAAAAGCCTTCAAAGCTTCTTCCCGAGCCGCAAGAAATATCACCCTCGGAAGAAAGGATAATACAAGGAACTCCATATCTCTCGCTAATTCTTGAAGCAACAATACCAACAACGCCGTGATGCCAACCTTCACCCACTACAACGATAACTCTATCGTGTTTATAGCCCTTGGCTTCAACAATATCTATAACCTCTTCGCAAATCTTTCTCTCAATTTGCTGACGGGCGGAATTTTCGGCATCAATTTCATTTGCAATATTTAAAGCTTCCATCATATTTTGGCAAAGCAATAACTGAACTGCTCTATCAGCCTTACCCATTCTTCCTGCCGCATTAATTCTTGGAGATAAACCGAATGCAATTCTGGCAGAATTAACGCTATCCTGAGCAATTCCCGCAACACTTAAAAGTGCTGAAAGTCCAATATTTGGAGAATTTAAAAGCTTTTGAACGCCGCATTTAACAATGGTGCGGTTTTCAAGTGTTAAAGGCATAACATCGGCAACGGTTGCCAATGCCAACAAATCGGCATACTGGAAAATCAATTCCTCAGGCTCCTTGTTTTCCATGACACAAACAAGGCGAAAAGCCACCTCAGCTCCGCAAACTGTTTTATAGTCACTAAGGCAATCCTTTCTATGAGGATTAACCACCGCCTCAGCTTCAGGCAATACTTCCCCAGGTAAATGATGGTCAGTAACAACAGTTTTTATTCCAAGACTGTTAGCCAAAGCTATTTCTTCAATGCTTGAGATTCCATTATCAACCGTTACAATGAGTTCAACATTTTGCTCTTTAAGATAACGAACGGCCTGCTCGTTCATACCGTATCCCTCTTCAAAACGGTCGGGAATATAGTAAATACAATTTGCATTTTTGCTTTTTAGGTAACCGAAAAGCAAAGCAGTAGCCGATACTCCATCGCAATCATAATCACCGTAAATTGCAATCTTTTCATTATTCTTTATTGCTTCATTAACAATCTCAGCGGCTTTTATAATATCGGCGCACTGATAAAAATCCGAAAAATAGGGTTCATCAGATATAAACTGTTCAAGCTCAGTTGGGTCCTCATAACCCCTGGCAGAAGCAATTAGTGCAACAATGGGGTCTACCTCGCATTCATATGCTAATGACTTGGCAAGCTCCTTATTATACTCTGAAACGCACCATTTTTTAAGTCCCATTATTACACCTCCTGAAAATATACAATATATTTATATAATTTTATCACTATTTAAGCGGTTTTGCAACAATTTTTGCAAAATAAAACTCCTCCCAAACGGGAGGAGATAATTTATACTAATTTTTCAAGAGTTTTCATAACATAATCGCCAAACTCGGCACAGGTTGCGCCATCTTTATCGCCTGTAACTATTACCTTTTTCTCGGTTTCGGTGCAAATGCTTAAAGCCTTTGCAAGCTTTTCAGCTTTATCACTCATACCGATATGGCGAAGCATCATCTCAACTGCCTTGAAAATGCTTGTCGGGTTAGCATAATCGCCTATTCCCTGTTCAATCATACGGGGTGCTGAGCCGTGAATCGCCTCAAACATAGCATATTTATCACCCATATTAGCGCTTCCTGCAGTTCCAACACCGCCCTGAATTTGAGCCGCTTCATCAGTGATAATATCACCATAAAGATTAGGAAGCAAAACAACCTGAAACTTTGAGCGAATTTGCTCGTTAACAAGGTTTGCGGTCATAATATCAATATACCATTCCTCAACCTCAATTTCGGGGTATTCTAAAGCCACCTTATGAGCTATTTCAGAGAATTTACCATCAGTCTTTTTCATAATATTTGCTTTAGTAACAATGGCAACATTGGTTTTTCCGTTAGCACGAGCATATTCGAAAGCTTTACGGGCAATTCTCTCGGTTCCTGCATTGGTTGTAACCTTAAAATCAAAAGCTAAGGTATCAGGAATTTCAACCCCTCGGCTACCGAGAACATATTCACCCTCAGTATTCTCACGGAAGAAAATCCAATCAATATTTTCATCAGGAACCTGAACAGGACGAACATTGGCATAAAGGTCAAGTTCTCTTCTCATAGCAACGTTTGCACTTTCAAGAGTGCCGCCTTTTAAAGTGGTTGTAGGACCCTTTAAAATAACATTACAAGCCTTAATTTCTGCTAAAACATCATCGGGAATTGCCTTGTTTTTCTCAATTCGGTTTTCGATAGTTAAGCCTTCAATATTTCGAAGCTCAACCCTACCGTTTGCAACTTCATCTTTAAGAATAAATCTTAAAAGTCTTTCGGATTCCTTAGAGATAATAGGGCCTATTCCATCTCCGCCGCAAATGCCGATAACTATCTTATCAAGTGAATTAAAATCGGTTGCGCCCGATTCTTTTTCCATTCTTTGCTGACGGGCAATTTGCTCCTCTAAAAGAGTGCGAAACTGCTCAACAGCGCTATCTATATACTGTTTCATATTATTTGCCTTCCTTTGTATAAGCTAAAAGTCCGCCTGCTTTAAGAATTGCTTTTTGTCTTTCAGTGAAGGAGCAAGTAAGCTCTATTTCCTTGCCTGTTGTTTCATTCTTAAGGATAATTTCGCCCTTATCCATACCCTCGAAAACATTTGAAAGGGTTAGCTTGTCCGACTGATTGAGCTTATCATAATCATCGGCATTTTTAAAGGTTAAAGGCATAATTCCCGCATTAATAAGGTTTGCAATATGTATTCTGGCAAAGCTCTTGGTTATAACTGCACGAACCCCTAAATACATAGGAACCAAAGCGGCGTGTTCTCTCGAAGAGCCTTGACCATAGTTACTGCCACCAACGATAATGCTTTGACCTAACGCCTTTGCTCTTTCGGGGAAGGAAGTATCACAAACGCCAAAGCAAAACTGAGATAAATGCGGAATATTTGAACGATAAGGCAAAATCTTAGCGCCTGCAGGCATAATATGGTCGGTTGTTATATTATCGCCAACCTTTAAAGCAATCTCTGCTGAAAGAGTATCTTCCTGAGGCATAGATTTTGGGAAAGGCTTAATGTTAGGACCTCTCATAACCTCAAGGCTTTCAGCCTCCTCAGGTGAAGCGGGTGCGATAACAGCACTATCATCTATCACAAAGCTTTCAGGCATCTTTATCTCGGGCATATCACCCAAAAGTCTTGGGTCGGTTATTTCTCCTGTGAGCGCTGCCGCTACTGCAGTTTCGGGAGAAACGAGGTAAACACTTGCATCCTTAGTTCCGCTTCTACCCTCAAAGTTTCTGTTGAATGTTCTAAGTGAAACACCTGCTGAATTAGGAGAAAAGCCCATACCGATACAAGGTCCGCAAGCACATTCCAAAAGCCTTGCGCCTGAAGCTAGAATATCGGTTAAAGCACCGCTATCAGCAAGCATTTTAAGCACCTGCTTAGAACCTGGCGATATAGAAAGGCTAACCGATGGGTCAATAACTTTGCCCTTTAAAAGTGCCGCAACCTTCAACATATCCAAAAGTGAAGAGTTGGTGCAAGAGCCGATGCAAACCTGGTCTACCTTAGTGCCTTTTAAGGACTCAACAGTTACAATGTTATCAGGACTATGAGGACAAGCAATAAGGGGTTTTAGCTCTGAAAGGTTAATATCAATAACCTTGTCATAAACGGCATCTTCATCGCTCTTAAGCTCGATATAATCCTCACCTCTACCCTCAGCCTCTAAAAACTTTTTGGTTACTTCATCGGATGGGAAAATTGAGGTTGTAGCTCCAAGCTCGGTTCCCATATTTGTAATGGTTGCTCTTTCGGGAACAGAAAGGTTTTTAATACCCTCACCGCCCCATTCAATTATAGCGCCAACACCGCCCTTAACCGATAAAATACGAAGTATTTCAAGGCTTATATCCTTAGCAGTTACAAAGGGATTGAGCTTTCCTGTTAAATTAACCTTATACATTTTGGGCATTGTTATATAATATGCGCCGCCACCCATAGCAACAGCAACATCAAGACCTCCCGCACCCATAGCAAGCATACCGATACCACCGCCTGTTGGGGTATGGCTATCAGAGCCTATAAGGGTTTTGCCGGGTTTTCCAAAGCGCTCAAGATGAACCTGATGGCAAATACCGTTACCGGGACGGGAAAAATAAATTCCGTGCTTTTTGGCAACCGACTGAATATATCTATGGTCATCGGCATTTTCAAAGCCCGACTGAAGTGTATTATGGTCGATATAAGCAACACTTTTTTCAGTTTTAACTCTATCTAATCCCATAGTTTCAAATTCAAGGTATGCCATAGTTCCTGTGGCATCCTGTGTTAAGGTTTGGTCGATTTTGAGGGCCACCTCACTGCCAACAGTCATATCCCCGCTCAGCATATGAGCTTTTATAATTTTTTGTGCTATTGTTAAACCCATTTTAATCCCTTCCCATTATGTGATTATATGCATTTTCAACGTGTTCTTTAGCATATTTTGCTGCTAGCTCGCTATTTTTCTCGGCTATTGCCTCAAAAATTTTGCGATGCTCTAAAACCGAAGCATTAGCCCTGCTTTTACTTTCAACCGAGGCTCTTCTATATTTTTGAATCTTCTTATGAAGAGGAACCAAGGTATCATAAAAGGTCATACTTCCTGTAAGACGATATAAAGTTCTATGGAATTTATTATCCATCAATTTTATATGCTCAGCATCCTGTTTCGAAAGATAAAACTCTTGAAATTCCAAGGTTTCTTTAAGCTCTGCTAATTGTTCCTCGGTGCATCTTTCGGCCGCCAAAGAAGCCGCCATACATTCAAGCTTTTCTCTGATTAAAAAGATATCAATAAGGTCGTTTTCAGTAATGCCTATAACAATCGAGCCCTTGCCCGATTCCTCAATTATATGTTCTTGCTCAAGTCTTCTGAGCGCCTCTCTTATAGGAGTTCTGCTAACTCCTAATTCAGCACTTAACTTGCTTTCGGTTAAAATTTCACCTCTTGCATATTTTCCGCTTAAAATATCAGTTTCGAGATGTTCAAAAACCTGGTCAGCAAGGGAAACTGTTTTATGCTGCATCATTAAAACTTACCTCCAAATTCGGCAATTTTATTTTCAAGCTCTCCATTCGAAATGGCAGTTTGTCTGCCATCCTCATACTCTTTATCAACCCATTCTTTGATAGCAATAACCAACGGGTCTCTCTTATCTATAGCTTTATCTCCGCTTAAACGGTAATTGGTATTTATCCAATAAGCAATTCCTGCGAGACCGCTGGTTTTACCAATTGATACTGAAGCCGGACGATTAAGAATTTTATCGGTATTAAAAATATTATAAATTTCTTCATCCTTTAAAAGTCCGTCAGCGTGAATACCTGCCCTTGTAACGTTGAAATTTCTTCCAACAAAGGGAGTCATAGGCGGAATTTTATATCCCATTTCATTTTGGAAATATTCGGCAATTTCAGTGATAACAGAGGTATCCATTCCGTCAAGCGAGCCTCTGAGAGATGCATACTCCATAATCATAGCCTCAAGCGGAACGTTACCTGTTCTTTCACCTATTCCAAGTAATGAGCAGTTAACTGCAGATGCGCCATAAAGCCAAGCGGTTGAAGCATTGGCAACAGCCTTATAGAAATCATTATGACCGTGCCATTCAAGCATTTCACTCGGAACATCGGAATAATGCTGTAAACCATATATAATACCGGGAACACTACGAGGAAGCGCCACTTCACTGAAAGGAACGCCATAACCCATAGTATCGCAAGCCCTTATTCTAACAGGAATACCTGCATCTCTTGACATCTTCATAAGCTCATTAACAAAAGGAACAACAAAGCCATAAAAATCCGCTCTTGTTATATCTTCAAGATGGCATCTTGGCATTACACCCGCCTCAAAAGCCTCAGCAACGGTGGCAAGATATGAATCCATAGCTTCTTTTCTGGTTTTCTTGAGCTTCTTAAAAATATGGTAATCACTGCAAGATACCAAAATTCCCGTTTCTCTAATTCCTAAATCCTTAACAAGCTTGAAGTCTTCCTTGCTTGCTCTAATCCAGGTTGTAATCTCAGGGAATTTAAGCCCTAATTCCTGACATTTTGTAATAGCTTCCCTATCCTTTTTGCTATAAACAAAAAATTCTGTTTGACGGATAATTCCGTAAGGTCCGCCAAGCTTGGACATAAGCTTATAAAGGTCAACTATTTGCTTAACTGTATAAGGCTCAACCGATTGCTGACCATCCCTTAAAGAAGTATCGGTTATCCAAATATCCTTAGGCATACCCATCGGCACTCTGCGATGGTTAAAAGCAATCTTCGGAATATCCTCATAGCTATAAAAATCCCTATATAAATTAGGGTCTTTAACATCTTGAAGAGAATACTTATATGTATCCTGCTCTAATAAATTCGTAGTGTTAGAAAGTTCTAGCATAGTATCACCTCTTGTATAATTGTATACAATTATACTGCTATAATTTCCCTTTGTCAATACAATTTATAAATATTTATAAAAAAAATAGAACCCTTGCTAAAAATTTAGCAAAGGTTCTTTATTAAAGTATTTCCATGCTTGTTTGAACACCAAAACTATCGGCGCCCTTACCGTTAACATTAAAGATATATCTTCCCTTTTCAGCGGCATAATCAAGGGTGTTTCTTGTTCCCCCAAACTTACCATCATACCAGGTTAAAACATAATCACTGTTATCAACCATATAAACATTACGTTTTTGATAGCAACCCTGACTATATTCTTTATCTAAAACAATAACCTCATCGGCTCTTCTTAGAATTTTCTCATAGCGTTTGCGCCAATAAGAAGTATATGCCTCACTTTGATTTTCAAAAGGCAAAACGCAAATAAGCTTTAATGGGGTTTCATAGGTATCCTTAAGCATTAAAACAATTTCAGCCGCTATTATATCAAAACCCATAGCCATACCGCTATAAAAAACACGGCAGTTATCACGAGCCAATGACATAATGCCATCAATAAGGGAATTTTCAAACCTTTTATAATCCTTATCTTCCCTATCTAAGCTGAAAGGAAATTTAGATGGTCTATACCCCGTGAAACAACATTTTCTTCCAAAATCATCGCTAAACATTTAATCACCACCGCAAAAAGCTTACATTCATTATACCGAACAAATGTTTATTTGTCAAGTTCCTTTAGAATTTTAGCCCTTATATATTCCTTATCACCCTGATAATCCGAGCGGTATTTAAGATAATGCATATCTGAAAAATCATGTCTATGATAAACAAAGGAACAAGGCTCAAAGCATGATACTATCTCCCCCGAAGCTCTAAGAAAAAACTCGTGGTGGTCTATCATTCTGATATTTTTATCATAACCAACCTTTCTTAAAGAATCAGTTCTTGCAATAAAAATATTTGGCGGTTTGCCAACAACAAAATAATCCTCTATCTTGGTTTTATGAGGTATTATAAGAGGTTTATATGCATTTCGCATATCCTGTTTATAAAAGCTTTCAGCAGTTTCCTCAAGGCTTCTGCTTCTTAATGCCTGGCGGAAAGAAACCGCAACTAAATCAACCCTATCTTCCCTTTCAAGAAAGCTTAAATGCTTATGAAAATTTGAAAAAGGGGTTAAAAGCTCATCATCATCAAGCCTTATAACATAAGGGGTTTTCACCCTTTCAAGAGCCTTAATGATACCATAGGATAAACCACTATTAAAGGGCAGATTTATAACCTCTAGATTTTCACCCTCAAGCTCTAAAGGTTTCTCACTATCATCAGCAATAATAATCTTTATATCAGGATAATAGCTTCTGATATTTTTATATAACTGTCTGGCAAATTTTTGGCGTTCAAAGGACTTAAAAATAACAGTAACCTTTTCGGCCATATTCTTTTGGCTTTGCCTATCAGGCTTTCTTCCGCCCTTCAAAAACCAAAAAGCACTCAAAACTGAATATTCAAAAGCCATTAAAAATCTTATAACAAGGCGAAACAAAGGGTTTAGCCTGCCATAAAGCAATTTTCTTAAAACTTTTTTCATTTTATATACCTATAATTTCAAAAGAAATTTCGGTTTTATATTCTTTATTTTTTTCTAATTTCAAAAGACCTTCTTGTTTTTCAAAATCCTCAATTATTCCCTTTCTTGAAGGAAGCGAGAACCAAGGCTCAATGCAAACATAAGGAGCATCACTTCTCTCCCTATGCCAAAAACCGATATATCTCATATCGGGGAAATAAGCTTTGATAGCTTTTTTACCATTCTTTGATTTGAGGGTAACGGTTTGTCCCGCATTTTCCAAAACAATAGCATCGTTATCGAAAAGACTATGATATAACGGGAGTTTATTACCACCATCAAGCTTATAAGGCTGCTTGCCCAAAACATAGCAATCATCCGAAAATACAACCTGTAAAGGCACTTCTTTATTTTCAAACTCAAGATAATAATCTTCAAACTCGGTGTTATCTTCGAATGGCACATTAAAACCGGGATGACCGCCAAGACCGCAATACATAACCTTTTCATCGTTATTTTTAACATAGAATGTATTTACAAGTCGGTTACATTCAAGTTTAAAACCAACCTTAAAGCAAAAATTATAGGGGTATTGTTTTAAGGTTTCAGGCGTTTCGCAAAGTGTAAAAATTACCTCTGTATCAGAAATTTGCTCAGCCTCAAAAACTGAATTTCTTGCAAAGCCATGAGTTCCCATACTATATGTATTGCCGAAAAGGGTATATTTCTTTTCGGTTAGTCTTGCAACATAAGGGAAAATATTCGGAGCTTTGCCATCCCAATATTTTTCATCCCCCTGCCAAAGATATTCGTTGCCCTCGTTATCTTTGATAGACTGAAGCTCAGCACCAAGTTCACTAATTTCAACGGTTAAAAACTCATTTTTAATTATATTGTTCATAATTTAACTCCTTAGAAATTTATATAATCATTTTATCATATATACTGAAAATTAGCAAGTTTTAGCATATTAAAAAGCTTTATTCAGTATATTTTAAAAGGACGGTGAAATCAAATGGAAAATATTTTAGTTTATGCTATTTCAATCGGAATTGCCTTATTGGTAGGCGGGCTTTCAGCTTTAGTTACAGGCGGTAGTATGGGAATATATGAGGAGATTATAACCCCGCCTCTTGCTCCTCCATCTTGGCTTTTCCCTGTTGTTTGGACTATTCTTTTTATCCTTATGGGAATAAGTGCCGCTATGATTTATAACGATAGAAAAGCTTCAATGGCGCAAAAGAAATCAGCACTCTATACATACGCATTAAGCCTTATTGTAAACTTCTTTTGGAGCATTATTTTCTTTAATTTCAGAGCATTTTTCTTTGCTTTTATATGGCTTGTTTTATTGTTATATCTAATAATAAACACAATTCTAAAATATTATAAAATAAAACCTCTTGCCGCATATCTTCAAATCCCCTATGCTATATGGGTAAGCTTTGCAGGATATCTAACCTTAGCAATTTGGATTTTAAAATAAAAAAGCACTTCAAAAAAGAAGTGCTTTTTTATTTTTAGCTTTAATTTGGAAATAATAAATTGCGGAATATAATATATGTTGAATTATGTCGAAAAATATGGTAATATAACGGTATAAAATTTTAGAGGGTTTTAAAAATGATAGTTTTGAAAAAATATAGCGGTCATATCCGCAATCATAAGTCTTTATGCGAGGAATTAGGAGTTAACCCTTCTCTTCCACGAAGTGAAAAGGAAGAACAAATAATTATTAAGGCTTTTGAAAAATGGGGAAAAACTATGGCAAACCATATTTATGGTATGTTTAGCTTTGCCCTTTTTGATAATGAAACCGATACCCTATTTTGCCTTCGAGACCAATTTGGAACAAAACCCTTTTATTATTATCTTGATGATAGCAATAATCTTTTTTATGGAACAACCATCAGAGAGATTATGGAGGAAGAAAGCTTTAAAAAAGAATTAAACCAAAAAATGCTTCAAATTTACCTCACTATGACCTATACCACAGGTGAGGAAACCTTCTTTAAGGGTGTTAAAAAGCTTTTACCCGGAAGATATTTAATCTTTAAAAATGGTAAAATTGAAATTGGCCGTTATTTCAAACCCGAATTTTGCCCTGACAATTCAAAATCCCTCGAAGAATGGGCTGATGAAATTCATTCAACCCTCAATGATATTATGAAAGAGGTTAAAACCGAGGACGAATATGTTGAGAGCTTTTTATCGGGCGGGGTTGATTCTTCCTATGTTTTAGCCGTTTCGGATGCTAAGGCTTGTAACAGCTGCGGATATGATGACAGCAGGCTTGATGAATCGGGTCTTGCAAAGGAAACCGCAAGCATTTTAAACCGCAAATTCAACCGTTGCCTTATAACTCCTGAGGATTATTTTTCTATTGTTCCTTATGTTATGTATAATATGGAGCAGCCTTTGGGAGATGCTTCGGCAGTAGCTTTTGCGCTTGGCTGCATAGCAACCGCAAAGGGCACTAAGATTTGTTATTCGGGCGAGGGCGCCGATGAATTTTTCGGTGGATACAATATGTATCGCAACGCCGAAAGATATGGCGATAATCTCAAAGATTTCTATGTTGGTAATACCAACATTATGAAAGAGGAAGAAAAGCGCAAAATCCTTAAAAAATATTATGAGAATTTTGAGCCGATTGATTTGGTTCGCGAAATTTATACTGAAAACGAAGGTCTTGACCCACTTTCTAAAATGTCCGATGTTGATATTCAGGTATGGCTCGAGGGAGATATTTATCTCAATGTTGATAAAATGAGCCGTGCCGCAGGACTCGAAGTTAGAATGCCCTTAACAGATATGAGAATTTTTGATATTGCTTCCCGTATGCCCTCATCATTTAAGGTTAACGAGGAGCAAAACAAGGTAGCTTTAAGAACTGCCGCCGCAAAGGTTTTACCCTATGATATTGCCTTTCGCAAAAAGCTTGGCTTCGTAGTTCCTATCCGTATGTGGATGGCGGACGAAAGATATAATGCCGATGTTAGAGAAAAGTTTAATAGCGATATTGCGGACAAGTTCTTTAACAAAGCTGAAATTAACGCAATATTCGATGAATATATCGGCGGAAATTCAGATAACTGGCGCAAGGTTTGGACTATTTATACCTTCCTCGTTTGGTATGAAGAATATTTCGTTAAAAGATAAAAAAGCACCCAAACGGGTGCTTTTAGTATTTCCTGATTTCAAGGCTCTCATCATCAGAGCCTTTTTCTATTTTCTTGATAACTATAAAGTAACTGTCTTGCAAAGAGATTTTAACCTCTACCCTATCACCAACCTTTTTACCCATAAGAGCGCTACCCAAAGGGGATTCTTTACTAATAATTCTATTAAAAGGGTCTCGGCGAAGTGAGGTTGAAATCCTAACGGTTTCTTCTTCTCCATCTTCCTCAGAAAAATAGGTAACTGTATCAAATAAACCAACCTTATCATCATCACTTTTAGTATCAATAATAACGGCGGTTTTTATCATATTTCTTAGATACCTTATTCGGCTTTCGTTCTTGCCTCGCTCTCGCTTAGCGGCGTGATATTCAAAATTCTCAGATAAATCACCAAAGGAACGGGTAAACTTCACTTCCTCAAGAATTTTAGGCCTAACAACTCCGATTCTATATTCAAGTTCTTCTTTCATTTTCTTTATATCAACCCGAGTTAATTCATCATACATTTTATCACCGCCTATTTTAATTATACACAAATATTAACCATAATTCAACAAAAAAACCAAGCTGTTAAAAACAACTTGGTTTTTAAAATTGAAATTATAAAATCCAACCCGGAGTATCATAATCCCCTGTGTTCTTCTCAGACTCGGTTGCCATTTGGTTATTATCCGAAACAGGCTTACTGGAATCATTAGAAGATGGAGTTGATTCACTTGAAGAAGTGGTTGAATTATTGGAAGAAGGTTTGCTTTCTTCACTGTTTTGTTTGTCATCATAATTATCAGGGTTTAGCAAATCGTTAACATCATCCGCATTATCCTGACCTATCACATCGCTACCTTCCTCAACATCTTCAACGCTTGAAGGAAGAGTTGGCATTTGGTTTTCAGAAGGGTCAACAACAGGCTTTTTATCCTTTTTTCCGCAACCCACTGCAAAAACAAAACATAAAACAAGCAAACTAACAGTAACTAACCTTAATAAGTTTTTCATATCAGCTTTCATATCCTAACGAACTATCAAGTAAAGTAGAAGCAGCTTTAACATCAGCATAAGACTTGCTTATCTGTGCGCCGTAATCAATTCCATAAGTTCCATCAGCATTCTTATAAACAACATAAGGTCTTGCAACAATAGCTAAATCTTTAACATATTCTTCGCCCTTATCGGTTGTTGTTTTGCTGGTATCGGTAATGCCGGTTACAGCATATGTATAAATCATATAATCATCAGTGCTTTCTAGGCAATATTTAGCCTGCTTAATAACTGCACCCTTGGAAACAGTGCTGAAAGCGCCTGTTTTACTATCAAAATCGGTTGCAACAACCTGAGTGCCCTTGCCAATTTTAAATTCAAAACCGGCAATAAATCCGCAACGGATAGCAACTTTATTGGTATCTCCCAAGGTGTTATCAGCAATATTTCTATTAAGCTTTGCACCAAAACGCAATGCAGGGTTCTCAGCACGATACTGAGCGCCTAAAGTTCTGAGCTCATTATCAGTGAGTGTTATGGTTGCGCCCTTAACGGACAGGCTATTCTTAACAAGAGTTTCATTAACATCGCAAACATCAACATCGCTAAGAGTAAAGGTTATATCCCCTTTGCTCTTAATGTTGAAATGCAAATCAGCCCAATGCTTATTGCCATTTTGCATATCATTTGCAAGGATAACGAACTTAACGCTTGTATCGCTGAGCTTGTTATATTTAATATCATCGTTCTCTTCAATGAATTTTGAAGCAGCGGCATCAAATTCTACATTTGAAGTGAATGTGATAACGCCCGAAATAGCACCACATTCTTGAGATGTAACAACTGCAGCAATGATTTTTTCGCCATTTTCATCAAAACGAGCACTGATTTTGATTTCGGGATTGAATCCATCAGCAAAAGCAGTTACAGATAAAGCAGTTAAACACATAACAACAGCTAAAGCCAAAACTAAAATCTTCTTAAAGTTTTTCATATCATTTTCCTCCATTTACACCATTTGGTTTAAAGACCTTCCCAGGAATCATCGTTATCGCCGCCGATTATAGGCATGCTGGTAACAATAACATCTGCTTCGATACTATAAATGGAAATCTCCGGAAGTTCAAACTTTTTCTTCATTAGTATACACCTAACCTAAACTTTCTTCTAATATGTAGAACATATTATTCTTTATGTATTATGCCATATATTAGCGCAACTGTCAATAACTATTACTACATTTTAGGTAACGAAAATACTTCAATCGTTTTGTGTATTTTAAACAATACGAATAAAACAGTTTAGGATTTTTCATTTTATTTGTGTTTAAAAAGTATAATTATTTCTCTTTTATCAAATCGGCAAGAAATTTTATAAGTCGTCTTGCTTAAACCTTAACCTTTTTGTTTTCATACATAGCTTTATCGGCACGCTTGAATACGTCATTGAAACATAAGTCCTGCTCCAATTCAAATGCCGCAAAGCCTCTTGCGATGCTAACGGGAATTTCTTCCTTTTCTTTTATATAGGTATTTGAGCATTCTAAATCCAACTGTGCAAATAATTTTTCGCAATTTTCTAAATCTCTATGTTGAAGAACTGCCAAAAACTCATCCCCGCCTATTCTGAAAACAGGGCTTCTTTTG